>CAYVVX010000367.1:0-4131 GCA_964455315.1 uncultured Planctomycetales bacterium
GGCAGCTCGCGCAGGGCGGCGATGGCCTTCCTGGCCCGGGCGGCGCTGAGCCTGGCCTGCGCGGCGTAACCGCTGAACACCTGACCCAGCCGGATGGGCGTGGCGTCCTGCAGGTGGGTCCGGCCGATCTTGATCACCGGCCAGAGCTTGCAGGCCTTCTCGTCGAGCAGCGTGGCCAGGGCCTCCAGCGCCGGGAGCAGATCCTGCTGCAGGGCTTCGGCGGTGGCGACGTGCAGGGCGGTGGGGATCACGTCGTTGCTGGACTGGCCCATGTTGACGTGATCGTTGGGATGGACCGGCTCGCGCGAGCCGACCTTGCCGCCGGCGAGCTGGATGGCCCGGTTGCTGATCACCTCGTTGGTGTTCATGTTGGTGCTGGTGCCCGAGCCGGTCTGGAAGATGTCCAGCACGAAATGGTCATCCAGTTTGCCGTCGATGACCTCCTGGGCCGCGGCCACGATCCAGTCGGCCCGCTGCCTGTCGAGCAGGCCCAGGTCACGGTTGACCTCCGCCCCGGCCTGCTTGATGAGCCCCATGGCCCGGACAAAGCGGCGGTCGAAGCGGTAGCCGCTGATGGGAAAGTTCTCGACCGCCCGCTGGGTCTGGGCGCCCCACAGGGCCCAGTCGGGCACGGTCATCTGGCCCATGCTGTCCGATTCGATGCGTCCGGTGTTGCTGGTCATGGTGAGAGATCCTCGCGCTGAGAGAAGTCGGGCTTCGCATGGCGGCCCGGGGCCGGGTCAACCACGGCGGTCAATGTAATCGAGACGGGGGGCGTTTGTCAGCAGGATGGGCGGGCGGGCGCTGCCGGCTCACGGCGTGGGGATCAGCCCCCGGCGGGCGGGAGCACCGAACCGAACAGGTTCATCGAGCGCACCGAGATGAAGATGATGCCGAACAGGAGCAAGCCCGCGGCGATCATGAGCATCGCGGTGTAGAGGTCGTTCTGCGGGGCGATTCGGGGGCCTGGTGGGGTGGCCATGTTCGGCGACTCCGTCGGTGGTCGGAAGGTTCGCAGCGGCTCATCGCCGGAGCGGGTTCCCTCAGTTTCTCGCCTGGAAGCTGTCCAGGTCCTGCACGCGATCGTTGGCCCGGACGGTCTTGCCGCCGGAAAGCTTGATCCGCCCGACCGCCTCGGTGGGACTCAGGTCGGTGCCGATCTCCAGGTCGGCGATGTACTCGTCACCGCGGCGGACCACCATGATCATCCCGGGCTTGAGCCCCGAGGCGGTGCCCACGTCGATGGTCACCGTGTCGCCGGCCACCTCGCGAACCCTTCCATGAATGGGCCCGGCGGCCGGGGGGGATACCGGCTGGGCCGTGCCGGCGAGGCCCGCCGACGAGAATTCCCCGCCGCTGCGGGGCAGGCTTCCGGCCTGGCGGAGGGTCTGGTTCTCCTCGCGGCAGGCGGCCACCTCCTGGAGCTTCTGGTTGAGCTGCTGGCTGACGAAGAGCAGGTTGGCGGAGAGTTCCTTGACCCGGTCGTTGAGGCGGATGTTCTGGGCCTGCAGCTCGCGCTCACGGTCCAGGGCCTGCTCCTTGGCGGTGGTCAGCTCCTCGTTGTGGCGGCTGACCACGCCCATCTCCTTAGTGAGCAGCGTCACCGAGGTTTCGCTGTTCTCCCTGAGGCGGCCGAGCTTATCGAGGTTCTGCTGGAGCACGGTCACCTGCTCGGTGAGCCGGGCGACCTCGGCCCGGGAGGCGTTCAGTTGTTCCTGCTCCCGGGCCTGCAGATCCTTGTGGTACTGGATCTGGCTGGCGGCGATGGCCATCGCGCTGCGCTGGCCGGCCAGGGCGGTTTCGCTGTGATCGCGGTATTTCTCCGCGAGATCCCTCCAGTTGTAGCTGCGGGCGGCGAACTGGATGGCCATGGGGGTGAAGATGAAGGCGAACAGACAGACCAGGATGACGAAGATCTTGGTTAGGGTCGTCAAAGGCCGGCTCCTGCTTACGTGGCGATGTATCCACCGAGGTCCACAGCGTCGTCAGACACGGGTAGTAGGAGGGATCGGGTCGGTGTTCCACCAGGCTTTTCGCGGCATCCGTGCCGTCGCGGTTGATCCCGGGTGCTTGTTGCCAACCAGTGTGTCGGCGGGCTCATCAGATCGAGGGACCGTTCCATCTCCGCTGGTCCGTGCGATCGGTATGTCGCTCCTTGGTCGTGTTTCAAGGTCTCCTGCGGTGGAGACTATAGCGGAAGCCCCACCCATTGCAAGTCTCGATTTCGACCGCTGACGGGCCGACGCCGGAGCCGCTCCCATCCATGATTAACCGCCGGATCGCCGACTTCCCGGCAGGCCCCGAAAAACCGCGGACTTGACCGCCCGGCGGCGGGCGGCTTGAATGGTGGCCGAGGCGAGAAGGCGGCTTCTCTCCAAGGGTGAGGCGAGGTCGCGGTGGGACGGCTCATGTCCGCGGAAGATTCAGTTTCGCGCCCCGCGAACGGATCGCGTCATGCCGGTGACCCCGCAGCATCGCCGGCCGGCGTCGGCCAGGCCCTCGACGCCCTCTCGCCCGACGAACGCATGCTCCTGACCCTCAGGGACGAGCTCTATGAGGGCCGCTGGGATCTGCTGGTCGCCGACCTGAAGGCCCGGCTCGACGGCCGGCCGCACGTGTTCGAGATCGGGCCCGCCAACGCCAGGCTGCGCCAGACCATCGCCACGCACCTGCGTCTGATCGAAGGGCTCCGCGACGCCGAGACGAGATTGGGCGTCGATCTGGGCGCCTGCGTCCGGAACCGGCCTGACGGATTGTTGTGAATACCACCGGACCTCGCCCGTCCGGACAACGCCAACCAGCCCCGAGGATTGCTCCATGCCAATACGCCCGTGCCGATTCGCCCTGCCAGCCGCGGCGCTGTTGTATGCCGGTGTGCTCCTGCCATCGGCTGTGTCCCAGGCGGCCCCGCCGGACGCCTCGGCCTCGTCCCCGCCCGCCCGGGCCGGCATCCGCCAGGTGTGGCGATGCCCGCTGGCGCTGAAGTCCATCGTGTCGATCGATGCGTATTTCCTCCTGGAAGGCCGGGTCTACGCGGTTTCCAATGACGGCACCATCCGGGCCATCCTGGCTCACGACGGCGAACATGCCTGGACCCGCCGCATCGGCGGCGAAGGCGACGTCATCCAGGCCCCCCAGCCGTATCACCACCAGGCCGAGCGCGGCGCGGCGTTCACCCGGGTCGACGACGTGGTGATTCTCAGCCTGGACACCGGCACGGAGATCGCGCGACTCAAGCTGGCCAGCGCCGCCGGTGCCGCGGTGGTGGTCCATGATGGTATCGCCTTCGCCTGTGAAGCTTCGCACCGTCTGGTGCGCTACCACATCAGCGACGGCCTCATCGAGTGGCAGGTGACCACCGCGTACCCCATGCAACTGGCACCCATCTACATCCCCTCCGACGACACCCTGCTCTTCTCTGACCGCAGCGGCATGGTCGCCGGCGCCAGAGGCCGGGATCGCTCGCGCATCTTCGTCACCCAGCTCGGCGACCGCCCCATCGGCTGGCTGGCCGCCGATGGTCCCGCGGTCTATGCCGCTTCGGCCGATGAGAACCTGCAGGCTCTCGATCGCACCAGCGGCGACCTGCTATGGAACCACCGGCTGCCCCGCAGACCCGCGTCGGGGCCGATGGTGACCGGCAGGTTCGTCTATGTGAACATCCTGGGCGGCGGCGTACATGCCCTCGACCTGGACAGGCCTGATCACGACTGGTTCCAGCCGGAAGCCGATGCCTTCCTGGCCGAGTGGAACGGGCGGGCGGTCCTGCTCGGCGGGGATGGCCGGCTGCTGATCGTGAGCCTGGAGGATGGCGGGATTCTCCATCGGGTCGAGGCCGGACCGGTCACCATGGGCGTGCCCAACGTGGTCAACGCGGCGGTCATCGTCGGCAACGATCGCGGGGAGGTGCGCTGCTTCATGCCGGTCGGCGCGGATCGCCTGGCCCTGGATGCGTTCATGCCGGCACCGATCCCATCGACCACCCGACCGGCGCCCGACGCCGCAAGTGGGCCCGACGCTGATGCCGGCACTGGGGGAGCGGCGCCCGCTGAAGCCGCGGAACCGGCGGATGCCGCCGCGGCCGGAACGCCTCCGCCCCCCGGGAGATTCGAGGACGATTTGCTCAAGGAT
>CAYVVX010000367.1:4141-5892 GCA_964455315.1 uncultured Planctomycetales bacterium
GCCTGGTGATCCGACACCGTCGGGGAGTGACCGATGGACCCATCGCACGAAGTTCTGAAAAAGGCCGCGGCCGGCATCGGCGTCAAAGCGCTGGCGGCCGAGCTGCGGCTCTCTCCCGCGCTGGTCTACAAGTGGTGCCAGCCGCACGATCCCGGCGACCCCGACGCCAGCGGAGCCCGCAACCCGCTCGACCGGGTGGCGGAGATCCACTCGGCCACCGGCGACGCCGAGGTGGTGAACTGGATCTGCCACCAGGCCGGCGGCTTCTTCGCCCCCAACCCGCCCCGCAACGGGCGCGGTCTGAGTACCGACCTGCTGCTGGGCACCCAGGGGCTGGTCAAGGAATTCAGCGACATGCTGGAGGAGGTCAGCCGGTCGATTTCCAACGACGGCATGATCTGCCCCGAAGAGGCTCTCCGCATCCGCCGCCACTGGGAGACGCTCAAACGGGTCGCCGAGACCTTCGTGATGGATGCGGAAGAGGGACGTTTCGCAGAAAAATAAAGCTGTGACTGATGGGTGCCTTTCGGGCAGGAATTCTCTTTGTTTCACTTGTGCACTATGGGGTAAATCCAGCATTTCCCGGGGCGGGATGAAGCCGCGTTGAACTTCGCGGTTTACCGGGCGTATGATCTGTATCATGGTTGCACAGAAATCCAACATCACGGTTCCGACCGGTTCGCCCCAGCGCGAGCCGTACTGGTATGCGCCGGATCCCCGTCTTCGCAACAAGGGTCTCGCCGAACAGGCCATTCAGGTGGTCGAGTGGATCCAGACAGGTGACGGGTTCGACAAGCCCCCGGGGGAGGAAATCCTGTTCACCTCGCTCCACGCCTGCGCGTACCGTGCGACCTCCGACGGGCGGAAGAACAAGAAGCCCCTGCCGACCCGGCAGCGCAATCTGTGGGCCCGGCGCTGGCGGATCATCCGCGAGCATATCGTGGAGAGCAATATCGGACTGGTCTATTCGATGATCGGCCGGTTCAACTCGCTGAACCTGGACGACGACGACCAGCTCAGCGACGCCCTGTTCGGCCTGGCCCGGGCGGTGGACAAGTTCAACCCCTGGCGGGGCTACCGGTTCAGCACCTACGCCTGCAATGTCATCGCCCGGTCCCTCATGCGGCGCGGCAAACAGGTGGGCAACTACCGGCGGCTGTTCCCGGTGCAGCACGACGTGTCCTTCGAGCGCCCCGAGCGGATGCCGGACACCGACACGGACCTGTACTTGGAGCGTCTGCGCAAGGCGCTGAACCACAACCTCGGCGACCTGACCGACCTGGAATCGCGGATCCTGTCGGACCGGTTTCCCAACGACCTCAGCCCCCGGCTGACGTTCAAGGAGATCGGCGACTCGATCGGGCTCAGCAAGGAGCGCGTCCGCCAGATCCAGAACATCGCCCTGGGCAAGCTCCGCGAGGTGCTCGACGCCGATCCGGTGTTGCAGTAGCCCGCTGGGCAATGGAAAGCCAATTGAACCGCAAAGGCGCCGAGGTCGCAGAGAAGACCCGGCGCCTTTCTTATGCGCGGGGATTGTCGTCAGGATTGTCGGGATCGGGTTTATCCTGGATCTCATCGAAGCCTTCGCTCACAACCTGGGTTACGGCCGCGAAAGCACCCGCATACGTGGTGCATACGATGACCCATAAGAAGAGCAGGCCTGCTGTACTGCCCCTTCCATACCGGATATCGCTGTCCCAGAGATTCTCGTAGATCGCCAGCAACACAATCGCCTGAAGCACGCCGAATGC
>CAYVVX010000368.1:0-4867 GCA_964455315.1 uncultured Planctomycetales bacterium
CGCCCCACACTATCCGATGCAGGCGCCGCAGCGGTACCTCGAACAGTACCAGCATCTCCCGCCACAGCGCCGCGACTATGCCGCCCTGGTGGCCGGCCTGGACGACGCCGTCGGTGCCATCATGGGCAAGCTGACCTCCCACGACATCAGCGCGGGCACGCTGGTCTTCTTCATGAGCGACAACGGGCCCAGCATCGAATCGCGGGCCAACTTCGGCGGGGGCAGCGCCGCGCCCTTCCGCGGCTACAAGTTCTCCCTCTTTGAAGGCGGCATCCGCATGCCCGGCATCGTCCGCTGGCCCGACCGCCTGCCGGTGGGTGCGACCCGCGATGAGATGGTCATCGCCATGGACGTCCTGCCCACCGTCGCCGACGCCATCGGCGCGAAACTGCCGGACGGCCACGCGATCGACGGCAGGAGCTGGTGGCCGATGATGCGGTCAGAAGGCAGCGGCGCGGGGAGGGTGAATGACGCCGGTCCAGGCCGGACCATCGGACACGAAGCGCTGTTCTGGCACTCCTCAGGTCAGAGCGCCGTCCGCCGGGGCAAGTGGAAGCTGATCACCAATGCGCTGCTCCAGCAGCCGGGCACCGAGAAGCACTCCCGGGCCAAGGGCGACGATGCGGTCATGCTCTTCGATCTCGATGCCGACCCCGGCGAAACCACCAATCTCCACGCCAGGCATCGCGAGGTGGTGCGGGATCTGGAAACGCGATTCGAAAAGTGGAAAGAGGATGTCGGGGAGTAAGCAAGTCGGGCACAGCAAAGGATAAACAATCAGGAAGGCAGGAAAGAAAGCCCCGAAGTCGATCCGCGCAAGCCAGCCAAAGCCGGGCATGATCCAGCGAGCGTCCGGTCTCAATCTTTTCCTGTTTTCCTGCCTTCCTGATTCGGCTTCTTCGGTCCACCGTACAGGGCAAACTCATCAATCTGCTGGGCCAGCCCCATCAGGATCTGGGCCTCGGCCCGGGACAGGTCCGCGCGCGAGAAGATCGCCCGCAGTGGGAACAGCAGGTGATCCGGCTTGTCAGGGTTGAGATACCCCAGCGTCAGCAGCGCGTGCTGAAACTTGTCCATCAGCCGCGCGAGCATGGCTGCATCGGCCGGCTCCGTCCTCCGCCGCGACGGCGGGATGTCCAGTGCCTTCGCGCTGACCATGCCGGCGAACAGCTCGTAGAGACAGACCGCGACCGCATGCGAGAGGTTCATGGTGGGATAATCGGGCTGGGCGGGGATGCGCACCACCTGGTCACAGGCCAGCAGATCCTCACGCGAGAGCCCGTTGTCCTCCTGGCCGAACAGCAGCGCAACGTCGCCTTCCTGCACGCGCTCCGCCACCAGCGACGCCATATCCCGCGGCGACAGCTCCTCCGCCTGCTGGGTGGGCCCGCGCCGCCGGCTTGCCCCGATGCAGTAGACCGCCCCCTCCAGCGCTTCCGCCAGCGTCGCCACGGTTTTCGCCGCCCGAAGCCGCCCCTCACCGCGCGTGCTCCGCTCCAGCGCCTCGCGCGACAGCGGATCGGCCTGCGGTGAGACCAGGTACAGCTCCCCCGCCCCGAAATTCTCCATCAGCCTCGCCACCGAGCCGATGTTGCCGGCGATCTGCGGCCGGACCAGCACCACGCGGATGCGCTGCATGAGGCCCAACGAGTCCATGATCCGTTTCCAACATCCGCGACGCGAGAACACTCCGGCGTTATAGAGGGAATTACCCGCAGATCACACAGATGCACGCAGATGAAAACACCACGGCATTCCGTCTCTCTCCGTGCTCTCCGCTTCCTCCTGTTCAGATTCCTGTGGACGAACAGAAAACGCCACCGCATGTGCGAGAATGAATCGCCGTACGCCTCTAAAACTCATCACTTCTTCAAGATCTTCCGGTTCTCCGCCAACGCCATGTCCGCGATGTCGGTGATCTTCGAGTTGTCGTAACCCACCACGAACGAGCGCAGCTTGTTCTTCAACGGACGCAGCCAGCGCGCCGGAACCTTCTTCTCACCCAGCAGCGCCCCCAGCACCGAGCCGGCGGTCGCGCCGTTGCAGTCGGTGTCCCACCCGCCGGCTACCGCCATGCTGATGGTTCTGCTGTAGTCGCCCTTGCCGTGTACCAGCGCCATGACCACCAGGGCCGCGTTGTTGATCGTGTGCACCCAGTTGTAGGCACCATACTCCTTCTGGATCATCGCCAGCGTGTCCAGCCAGTCCGCATTCGACCGCGACCACGCGATCACCTGGCGCATGGCCAGCGCCAGCCGCGACTTCACCGGGATCTCCGACAACCCCACCTCGATGGCCTCGTCCAGATCATCGCTCACTGCCGCGGCCGCGATCATGGCCGCGAAGAGCATCTCCCCGTAGATACCGTTCTTGACATGGGACACCGACGCGTCGCGATGGGCGAACTCCGCCGCCAGCTCCGGCATCCCCGCCGCACAGTAGCCGAATCCGTCGGCACGGATCTGGGCTCCGATCCACTCGCGGTAGGGATTGCGATACGTGGGCACCTGCTCCAGCGGCACGCCGTCCACCAGGTTGCGGTACGCGGCCCGCTCCGCGGTGTAGACCATGTGATAAGGCAGCCGCTGCAGCCATTCGTCGGCCACATTACGGGTGGTGAATCCGGCACCGTAGGTGCGGATGTAATGGATGCCCAGGATCGAGTAATCGATATCGTCGTCGCGCTCCATCAGCGCGAAGTTCCCCCGCGTGCACATCTTCGGCGAATACGCGGTCTTGCCCTTCTTGACCGCCGACTCCGTAAAGTAGTCCGCCAGCGGCCAGGTCTTGTCCTTCTTCAGCGCCGTGGCGATGCGCTCGGCCGTCCACCCTTCCACCGGCTTGCCCAGCGTGCAGCCGGCGCAGCGACCCAGCAGCGCCCCGCGAATCCGATCCTTCATCACCGCCGGGGAGCGCGACTTCATCTTCCGGGGGCCTTTCGGGCGCTTCGCGCGGATCGAACGCAGATCGCTGGGCTCCTCCCGGGCCAGTTTCGCGTCCGGCTTGAGCGCATCCAGCTTCCCATAGAGCTTCCCCAGGCCGGCCAGATCCTTGCCCGCGGCGGCGAGCCGTGCCTCGAACCCGTCGACGCGGCAGCCCTCCTCGCGACGCTGGTTGATTTCCTCTTTCAGGTGCCCGGCAAGCTCCTCGGCGTTGAACACGGTGGTTGACTCCTGGTGGGGATACTTCGGGACCGACCCCCGCGCGGCGAGCGCCGCGGCGTTGCGGTTGTCGATCGGGGGCATCATAGACGCTAGTGGTTCTGTTTCAAGAACTTACGCCTCGACAGGGCAGCATCGACCGCCCCGCCTGTTGCGAAGCGCCATCAATCGCTACAAGCGGCAGACTCTGCACATTCCAACAATCCCCAGCGCCTGGCTTAACCTCTTAATTGGCAGTAGGTTGCAGGGTCCGATCACGCAGATCCCCACCCACTGACTTCGGAATGGTCATTGCCCTTCTTTCCTGATGACCGCGGAGATTGGCCCCGCGGCAGGGAGGCGTGAGCGAGTGATGACCGCCGTTATTCGTGATTTCTTCGCCCGCAAGACCAGGATCATCATCCTGATCATCCTCTGTTATGCCGCGTTGTGCTGACCAGGGCTATCAGGACAGGGGGAAGTCGACCGGAATGGTCGACCGGGCCGCGGGTATCGGTGCCAGGAGTTCCCCTGTCGACACCGATCCCTGGTGAGATCAGCCCGCCCCACACCGCACGACCCGCGCAACCATTCCTTCGCCTGCGGCTCCCGGCTATCCTGCGATCATGAACCTGGTGCTGATCGGTTATCGCGGCTGCGGCAAGTCCCGCGTCGGTGCGCTCCTCGCCGAACGTCTGCACATGCCCTGTGTGGACACCGACGCGCTGATCGAAGCCCGCGCCGGCAGCTCCATCCGCGAGATCTTCGCCACGCGCGGCGAGCCCGCCTTCCGCGAACTGGAAACGACCGTGATCAACGAGGTATCGCAAGCGGACGGGCAGATCATCAGCGCCGGCGGCGGCGTGATCCTCCGCGATGCCAACGTCGTCGCCCTGAAACGGACCGGAAAACTCATCTGGCTCACCGCCCCGCCGGAGGTGCTCTGGTCGCGTATCCAGGCCGACGCCCAGTCCGCCCTGACCCGCCCCGACCTGACCTCCCTGGGCGGTTTGGACGAGGTCCGCGCGGTGCTGCTCCAGCGGATGCCGCTCTACACCAACGCGGCCGACCGGCAGATCGACACGTCTGTTCAGAGCCCCGAACAGGTGGCCGGCGAAATCGCCCGCTGGTGGACGCGGATCACCTCGTCCGGGCAGTAGGCAACCCTCACGCCGGCGCCTCGACTTCCCCTGGCGCGGTCGACTGGCCCTTCTTCTTGCGAGGCTTGAGCTTCGCCGGGCGCCAGGACCGCTCCGGCAAGCGCAGGATGGTGAGTCCGATCAGGATCGCTCCGATCAGCATCCCCACGCTGACGCCCTGCGAGATGGTCAGCCCGAAGGTATCCCGCGGATTGTCGGTGCGGACGATCTCCTCGATGAATCGCTCGATCGCGTAGAGCCCCATGACCATCACCGCGACCATCCCGTGCCGCTTGCGCCGGTAGAAGTAGGTGCTGGCCAGCAGGGCCAGCAGGGCCGGCCCGATGAAGCTGTAGATCTGGGCCGGGTGCACCGGCCGTGAGCGGAACTCGTCGCTCTCCAGCCAGGCCAGCGCCTCCGGCGGGTTCACATCGAACCGGTCGTAGTAGGCCAGAAACTCGTTGAGCCCGTCGATGTCGGCCTTGCCCTGCTCGACGGCCAGCTCCGCGCGGCGGACCTGGCGCTCGGCCTTGGTGACATCGCCCCCGCCCGACCTGGCCTCTTCCAGCGTCGCCCGCTTTTCCTTCA
>CAYVVX010000368.1:4877-5885 GCA_964455315.1 uncultured Planctomycetales bacterium
GCTCGCGCGAGAGCTTCAGCAGGGCCCGCGGCACCGGCCGGGAAATGCCCCCGGGATCGCAGAATATGAGGCTCGCCGGCATGGTCACCAGGCGATCCTCCCAGTGCCGCATCGCCACCGGGCTCGGCGCGGGAAACCGCACCGCCCACGGCAGGCTCGCATCGCACTGCCCGCCCCAGCAACACCCGTACATGAAGCAGCCGAGCCGCCCGATGCCCAGGCCCAGCGCCAGCCCGGGCGCCACCAGGTCCGCGTACAGCCGCCGCGAGAGGCCCTTCATGCGCACGTACACGTACGCGGGCAGGAAAGCTCCGATCAGTCCGCCGTACACCTCGAATCCACCGGCCGCGAAATTGAGGACCTGTCCCGGATCGTGGGCAAACTGCGTCTTCCAGTAGTGGAGCACATAGAAGGTCCGCCCGCCGATCCATCCGAAGATCAAGCTCATCAGGGCGATGTTGAGGATCACGTCCTGATCCGCCTTGACCTTGGCGGCCCGCCGCGTGGTCCACAGGGTGGTCAGGAGGAATGCGACCACCACGGCCGCGCCGTAGCCGGGGATGACGATGTTCGTACCGGGGATGGTGAAGAGGTCGGGATGCATAGGTCAGAAGACTATCATCATGCCCACCGCGCGTCCACGCCGCCGGGGCTCAGCGCTTTCGGGCCGCCTCCACGAACCGCCTCGCCGCGTCAGGATCCACCGGCGCGGTGGTCTGACCGCCGCGCTTGATCGACGTGCCCACGATCAGGCCGTCGGCGATCGCCAGCAGGGAGGCCGCGTTCTCCGGCGTCGCACCGCTGCCCACCCACAGGGGTCGATCGGGCACCGCGGCCCGCACCGCCCGCAGGTCTTCCAGATCGGTCGGCTTGCCCGTGCCCGTCCCGCTGACAATCAGCCCGTCGGCGTGGGCCCGGTAGGCGGTCTCCCCGGCCGCCTCGGAAATCGGTCGCGGGGCCATCGGGGCCGCGTGCTTGACATGCACATCGGCGAAGATCCGCACGCCG
>CAYVVX010000369.1:0-5867 GCA_964455315.1 uncultured Planctomycetales bacterium
ATGACCGTCTCCGGTGTTCTTCTGTTGATTCTACACTCTCCGCTCCGCCGGCCCTACTGTTTTCCGCATGTTTTTCGCCACGCCGGGTCTGCTTCAACGCCCGCGGGAGGAATCGCGTCCCGACGCGGGGCCGGCAGCCTGTGCCCCTTCTTGCTCCCCCTTAAACAGTTCTGCTATCCTGAACCCTTCGGGACCGGCACGTTTCCGATCTGATCTCGCAATTCTTTCTCAGGAGGTGTCCGATGAGGCAGCACGGCAGTTCTATGCGGTGGGCGGCGGGGGTGATGGTGATTCCGCTGGCAATCGGCGGGACAAGGGTTCTCGCGGCCGATGCCCCCGCGGCCAGCCCCGATCGCATCGTCTCCATTCGCAACATCATGGCCGGGATCCATGCCCCCCACTGCGGCGGCATCGCTGAACTGCTCAAGGGGGAGGGGCCCAAGGATGACAAGACCTGGGACACGCTGGCCATGCACGCCGGGCTGCTCAACGAGAGCGGATTCCTGCTGATGGAAAACAAGCGCTGCCCCGACGCGGTCTGGGCCGAGGCCACCGCCCAGCTTCGCCGCGGCTCGCTGGCGGTCCACGCCGCGGCGGGCAAGCGCGACCTGAACGCGGCCAAGGAAGGGTTCAAGGAAGTGACCGCGGCGTGCGGGGCCTGCCATGCCAAGCACAAAAACGCCGCCAAAGCTCCGCCGGTCGCGGCCACGCCCGCTGAACCGGCGCCCGCCAAGCCTGCTCCGCCGCCGCCTGCTCCCGAGCCCAAGGCCGCGACACCCAAGGCGCCGGCTGAAGCCCGCGTCGCCAGCATTCGCCATATCATGTCCGGCGTGAACGGGCCGTTCATGGGCGCCCTGGTCGCGGCATTGAAGGATGCCGGCCCGTCCGACGACAAGCAGTGGGAAGCGGTGGGCTTCCGCTCGGCGATGCTCAACGAAGTCGGCTACCTGCTGATGGAGAACAACCGCTGCCCGGACCAGGTCTGGAAGGACGCCTGCACCGCCCTGCGCGAGAACGCCGCCCGGGTCGCCCAGGCCGCGGGGATGAAGAACCTGCTCGACGCCCGCGCGGGGCTCGAAGGCGTGCAGGGCGCCTGCGGAAGCTGCCACAAGGTGCACAAGAAACCGCCGGCGTAAACGGGACGCGCGCCGGGCGCGCAGAACGGCATCGGACGGTCCCCGTACCGGCCGATTCGCGAGCAACGCCACCAGTCGGCGACCGCAGGAGTGCCCTGGACATGCGCACGTTGGACCCTCGGACAATCGGATCAGGTAAGGGCTGCACCCGCCGCGACCTCCTGCGGGCGGGCTCCGCCGGAATGCTGAGCGCGGGCGTGCCCCGGGCGGTGCTGGCCGCGACCCGGGAGGCGTTGCAACCGTCATGCGAGCGCAGCGTCATCCTGCTCATGCTCGTGGGCGGGCCCGGGCACCTGGATACGTTCGATCCCAAGCCCGACGCCCCGGCCGAGATCCGCGGACCCTTCCGCGCCATCCGCACCAGCGTCCCCGGCATCCTGCTCAGCGAGATTCTTCCGCGGACGGCGCGACACGCGGACAAGTTCGCCATCCTGCGGGCCATGCATCACGATGCACCGGCCGTCCATGACAGCGGGCATCAGCTTCTGCAGACCGGGCGGCTCGCTTCGGGCGACCTCGAGCATCCGCATGTCGGATGCGTCCTCGACAGGCTGCGGGGACCACGGGAGGGAATACCCGCGCACGTACTGCTGCCCTGCCCCATCGGCGCGACCGGGGGCAACCTGTCGCACGGGCAGTCGGCCGGCCGGCTTGGCCCGCGGCATGATCCGGTGGTAACCGATCCTGATCGCCCGGACCTGATCGTTCGCGGCAGCGTGCTGGACGTGTTCGCGGAGCGGCAGAGTCTTCGCGAAGCCTACGGTGACAGCGCTTTCGGGCGGAGCTGCCTCGCCGCCCGGCGGCTTGTCCAGCGCGGCGTCCGCTGTGTCACGGTGAACATGTTCGACACCGTCTTTCGCACGCCGACCTGGGACGCTCACGGCTCGGCGCCGTTCCCCGCGTTGAGCTGCTACCGCGACACCGTCGGGCCAATGTTTGACGCCGCGTACAGCGCGCTGCTCGAGGATCTGCACAACCGCGGGCTGCTGGAAAGCACGCTGGTGGTGGCAGCCGGCGAGTTCGGTCGGACCCCGCGAATCAATCCCGCGGGCGGACGCGACCACTGGACGCGCTGCTGGTCGATCCTGCTGGCCGGCGGAGGTGTCCGCGGCGGGCAGGTCATCGGAGCATCGGACGCGACCGGCTCGGAACCCAGAAACCGCCCCACCACCCCGGCCGAGGTCGTCGCCACCATCTACCGCTGCCTGGGCATGAACCCCGCCACCACCCTGCCCGGTCCGGATGGCACCAGGCTCCCCCTGGTGGACCCCGGCGTCCGGCCCATCGCCGAGCTGTTTTGAGGGGCGGGGAAGCGAACCGCAAGGACGCGAAAGGACGCGAAGCAGAGCGGAACCACAGAGACACCGAGGATGTAGAGAAGAATGAGACACTAATAGCTGGCAATGGCCGCAGTTCCGGCACGGTCTTTCGGCAAAGCAGCGAACGGCCGAACCGAGACCTCCGATTCATCTCCCTAAAGCGATCAGCCCTGCATTATTCCGCCTACTCCCTGATGCAATCCGTATTCTCCGTGCTCTCTGCGTCTCTGGGGTTCCAATACCTTCTTCTTTAACGCCCTTCGCGTCTCCGCGGTTCAACTCATTTCGCGCCCAGCAGGTGCTCCAGCACCAGCCGTTCGAGCCCTTCGTAATCGCGGTCGGCGATCAGCTGGGCCTCGGCCTTGCGGTCGAAGCTGCGCACCTTCCGAACCATGATCTCGAAGTAGCGCTTGCTGTTGGCCAGGTGGGCGGTGTTGTTGTTCTGTTTCTGGGTGCGGAAGGTCTTGACGTCGAGCCCGACGAACTCGCCGTTGGCACCGTAACCGGCCTCCTCCAGCACGCGGACCTGGTTGAACGCCTGCCGCAGGTTGGCGGCACCGAAATTCTTGTCCTCGTCGAACTTGAGCCCGTTCTGGTCGTTGAGATGGACCGACCAGAGCTTCTTGTGATACAGCGCGAAGGCCATTTCGTCCGACGGGTCCAGCCCCGCCAGCAGGGCGTGGGCGGTCTCGATCAGTCCGCCCACGCGTGAGGGATCATCCGACAGGTAGGCCAGCGAGATGGCGTGCCCGATGGTCGGCACGTAGGCCTGGTCCATCGGTTCGTTGGGCTTGGGCTCGATCAGGATGCGGATCTCCGGGTGATGCCCGAGCATCCGGTTGATCGCGTCCATCAGCCAGCCGTGGGCCTGCCGGGCGTTCTTGGCTTCGCGAATGTAGGTTCCCTCGCGGGCCAGCCAGAGAACGATATCGCGAGTGCCGAGTTCGGCGGCGATGTCGATGGCCTGCAATGACCGCTCGATGGCGTAGCGGCGGTTGGCGGCGCTGTTGGCGGTGAAACCGCCATCCACCGTGCGCGGATCCTCCCAAAGCCGCGGGGCCACAAACTCGGGCACCAATCCCTGATCGGAAAGCACCTGCCCGAGCTTCCTGGCCTTGTTGAGCACCTGCCGGGGGTTGAGGTCGTTGAGATCCGGCACCGCGTCATCATCGTGAAACTGCACACCCTCGAATCCAAGCTGCTTGTAGAGCTTGAGCTTCTTCGAAAAGGCGATGGGCTGCCGCACGGTCGGTCCGAACGGATCGGCGCCCTCGTGGATGTTCCAGGGTCCGAAAGAGAAACGGTACTTCACGGGACGGGCGGCAGTACGGGCGGGACGCTTCGCGGATGTGCGAGCCATGATGTTTTCCTTTCCACGTCAACGAAACTAATCAGGAACCTCAACGGAAGCCGGGAAATATAGCGGCCGCGGGCGGATGCCGCCAATGTTCAAAACGCCGGTGCGGAATCCGGGAGGGACTCGGCCGGCATGTCCAGCGACGCGAAGATGGTGATGAAGCGGTGCAACCCCAGGGCAATGCGCGGCGAGGCGCTGAGCCACTCCAGCCCCCCCACGGACCGCACCCGCCGTCGCCGGATCGCCTCCAGCGGGCCGACCTCCGACCAGGCGGCGTAGACCTCCGCCATCACCGCCGGACCCGCCTGCTCGCGGAACTCGATGATCACCTCGGGGTTCATCACCAGCAGCCGTGGCAGCGGCACCTCCCCCTGCGGAACCTTGAGTTCATGCCCGGCCACGTTGACCTGGCCGCACATGGTCAGCAGGTCTTCGAGGTACAGCTCCGGGCCCGCCACCCACACCGCCCCGGGCGGCAGCGGCAGTTGGCCCAGCGTGACCAGCACGCGGTAGCGGGGCAGGTCGGCCCGTTCCACCCAGGCCCGCAATGCGTCCATGTCCGCGCGGATGTGCCCGGTCAGCCGCCGGGCGGTCAGGGGTCGCGCGCACAGGTCGCCGATCCGCTCGATGGCGGCGAAAACCTCCTCGATGGACTTGTGCGGGACCGCCTCGAAGCGCACGCCGAGCCGGCGAAGATCCTCGACCACCGGCCCGCTGTTGCTGACCGTGAGCACCAGGTCGGGCTTGAGCGCCCGCACCCGCTCCAGGTTCAGGTCGAACATGGCCCCCACCTGCTCGACCCGCTCGACCCGGGGCGGATAATGGCAATATGGGGTTCTTCCCACCAGGCGGTCGTCGAGCCCCAGCGCGGCGATGATCTCGGTGGCGCTGGGGGCCAGGCTGATGATCCGGGCCGGGCCGGCG
The DNA here is from genome assembly GCA_964455315.1 of uncultured Planctomycetales bacterium. Classification (GTDB taxonomy): domain Bacteria; phylum Planctomycetota; class Phycisphaerae; order UBA1845; family PWPN01; genus CAYVVX01. Next base: position 4,737 of record CAYVVX010000369.1, read on the forward strand.
TTCGCCTCGGAGTCGACCACGTCGGGGGTCAGCACGTAATCGGCGGGTTCGGGCAGATCCGCGGGCGCGACCGGGGCGGGCCGTGACGCGGGCCCGGGCACCGCTGCCGGCGGCGGATTCAGCACCCGCAATGCCACCGCCGCTCCCAGCACCACGCCGATAGCCAGCGGCAGGATGTGCCGTCGTTTGAAGGTCCAGATGGATCCGCTCCGGCTCACTGCTTCAAAGGCCTGCCCAACCGCTTCTCGATGCTGTCGGTCTTGGCAGTGAGCCGGCCGGTGGCGCCCTTGCGCCAGTCGAACTTCATCACGCAGGTGACCCGCCCGCAGCGCTCACTCATCTTCTCCAGGCAGTCGCGGACCACGCCCATGACCTCGTCGAATTCACCCTCCAGGACCGTGCCCATGGGGTTGAGGCGGTAGGGAACGCCGCTGCGATCGATGATCTCGAGGCTGCCGGCGACGTGATCGCCGACCGATTCACCCTCGCCCAGCGGGGACATGGAGAACTCCAGCAGCATGGCCATGACGATGCCTCCTTGACGGCGGATTATAGCGGAAGCGGGACCGCGCGGTCATCCCGCGCGGCTCGGCGGGCACGGTTGCATTCGCCCACCCCGACCGCTACATTGCCCCCTCGGTCCCGCGGCGCGAACCGCGCCGCCCGCGCTCCCGTATCAGAGGAATGAGCATGAAATCACGCCTGCTGCGAGCGCTGCTGCCGATGGTAGCGGCTTTGGCCGTCTGCCTGGGCGGCTGCAAGGACGATAACCGCGAGCCGAAGTACAAGGTCAGAGACGGCATCGTCTCCAAGATCGACCGGGAGACCGGCGAAGTCGAGATGCGGGTATACGTCGAGAAACTGCAGAAGGAACTCGAGGTGTCCGGGCGGCTCGCCCCCAACGCCGAGATTCTCATCAACGGCGAAACCGCGCGGCTGGAACAGGTCAACGTGGGCGACAAGGTCACCGTCACCGCCCGCGAGGAGAAGGACGATAACGATCGCAAGCTCGTCGCCGTCAAGGTGGAGGTGACCCGCCCGCTCGAAACCACCGACGCGCCCGCACCGGCCACGCAGCCACAGCCCTGACCGCGCCGTCATGCCGTCTCCGGGGCCGGACCCTTCGTCTTT
>CAYVVX010000370.1:0-1771 GCA_964455315.1 uncultured Planctomycetales bacterium
CGGTTGGTCAGCCCTTCCTCGGGATCATCGCGATAGAAGCGGGCGCCGAGCCCGACCAGCGAGCCGTCGCGAAGCCGGCTGATGCGCATCGTGTGCGAGCTCGGGCGCTGGATGGAGTCCTCGAACAGGCGCACCGGCGCGGACCACGTCCTGCCGCTGTCCGACGAGCGGGCGACCCACGTGCGGTAATCAAGGCTTTCCACCGCCTCACCGAGATCAAATGCACAAAGCATTTCTCCGCTGTCCAGCCGGGCCACGCTGGGATGCCACGCGTGCACCGAACGCAGATGCGGCTTGGGATTGCGATAGACGATTCCGGTATCCAGTACCTCGATCATGTCCAGGCCCCCACAGAAGTGATACTCATGGCGCGTCCCCGCAATCCGGTGGCGGGATGGCCCCCGCGCCGCTCAGGCAGTTCCGAAACATGACCAGGTCACTGCCGTCGATGTCGCCGTCAAACGGCTGATCGAGGCCGCGGTCAAAGCAGCCGCAGCGCTCCGGATCGAAGATGCCATGGGGATCGTTCGCGCCGGTCATGCACGCCTGAAACACGGCGAAGTCGTCGAGATCAACGTCATTGTCGCGATCATCATCCGCGAAAGGTTGCCCGCAGGCCGACGCGCATACGATTTCCCCGCACGTCGAGTCCGCGCCGCTGAAGCTGCCGCCCTGTTCTCCGCAGATGGTCGCGGTCAGACCGTCAGTGCATGCGCCGGCCTCGAAACAGCAGGCCCCGGTTTGCACTTCCGGTGTTCCCTCGGCGACGGCCGTCCGGTAGCCGTGTTCCACGAAGGAACGCTCGGCCCAGAAGTAGTAGAACTCGCTGCGGATCAGGAAATCCTGGTCGCCGTCGCTGTTCCAGTCCACCGCCTGGAAGATCGGCCCCCAGAAACAGAAGGGCAGGTTCAGCGGGGAGATCGGCGACGCGAAGGAGAAGTTGCCGGCGCCCGAGCTCTGGTTGATGAAGATACTGCCCGGCGTGCTCACCGACAGGGCGGTGACCAGGTCAGGCTTGCCGTTCCTGTCCCAGTCGACCACGTCCAGCCCGTCGAGCCGTCCGCTCACTGTCCTGACCACCACGCCGGGTTGCAGCGTATTTGTCCCGCCGAGCACGGTGTTGCGGAAAATCCAGATGTTGCCGTAGGTCTCGGTGATGGCTACGTCGTCGATGCCGTCATCATCGAAGTCGGCCACGGCCATGATCATCCGCGAGCCCTGCAAATCCGTGAAGTTGGGCACGTCGTTGGGATTGGCGTATACCGGCGGGCCGACCTTGAGATCCTGCCCGTTGGTCAGGGTCAGCTTGATGCCGGGAGCGAATTCCAGGTTGCTGGGGGCGCCGAGGTTGCGGTGATAGTACAGATTGCCCTGCTGTGTCCCGGAGAGGATGTCCAGCTTGCCGTCCCGGTCCCAGTCGGCGAACACGTTCCAGTTGTACGGGTCGCCGTAGCCGGGTCCTTCGTGCCAGATCGCCGCGCCGCCGACCGTCGCCGTGCCGCGCACCGCCAAATGCGGCGAATGGATCGAGCTCTCCCAGCCGTAGATGGTCGCACCGGAGAGGAGTTCCGGCGGCCCGGCCACATCCCACTGGGCTACGGACATGCTCGAGGGAGCGGTGACGAATCCCCACTTGCCGGTCAGCGGGGCGGAATCGACCCGCCAGTGCGGCGACAATGCCGTGCCGTCATGGAGAAAAACGCGAACGCGCCCGCTGATTGAACTGACCAGCAGATCCGGCAGCCCGTCACCGTTCCACTGCACGACCGAT
>CAYVVX010000370.1:1781-5850 GCA_964455315.1 uncultured Planctomycetales bacterium
GGGCGACGATCTCGGCCGGGAAGTTGCTGGTGCGCGGGAAGGCGGCGCGGGTGTAGTTGGGGGCCTGCTGCGTGCCCAGGTTGCGGAAGTACATCAGGAAGTTGCTGGGATCCATGGTCTGTCCGAAGGCCCACGATCCGGTCATCAGCTCGAGCTTGCCGTCACCGTCGAAATCGTAGGCCGTCGGCGCCGCCCCCCAACCCGTGTCGATGGGGACGCCGTCCGCCTGCACCGGCCCGGCGTAGGTCAGAATGGGAACGCCGGAGCCGTTCCGTCCTGTGCAGCGGTAAAAGAAGATCCGCCCGGTGGTGTAGCCGCCGGTCAGGATGTCGGGCAGCCCGTCCGCGTTCCAGTCGCCCACCCATGGCTGGTTGTAGTAGTCGACACCGAAGCTGCCGGAGATATCCTCGGGCACCGGCGACTGCGGCACCTGCAGCTTGGCCCCGTCAGCCTGCACGAATCCCTGGTACACAAAGGCGGGGCTCGTCGCTGTACCGTTGTTCTTCCACCACAAAATGACGTTGTGGCTGGTGCCGACCAGCAGGTCGAGCCGCCCGTCGTCGTCCCAGTCGATGATGAACGGCGCCGCGTACCAGCCGAGATCCACCGGCCCGACGCTGTCCAGCACCATGCGGCAGCCGGTGAAGATCGGATTGCCCGCGGTGCCCTTGTTGGGGAACCACATCAGGTCGCCCTTTTCCGCGCCGGCGATGATGTCGAACAGGCCGTCGCCGTTCAGGTCGCCGACCGCGGCCGTGAAGTGGGCCAGTCCCGCCAGCGAAGTACCTTCTTTGAGCCGGTAGACATCGACGTCGCCGATCCACGGCGCCGGGCTGGTCTCGGAGGTGCCGCCGGCGCCCTTGGCGTCGAAGTAGATCGCGTAGTACGATGGCAGGTTGTCCGTCTGGGTGTGGCTCCAGACCAGGTGCCCGGATGAATTGACCATGTCACGATTGAACAGTCGCCCGCCGCGCTGCCGGGAGGTGATCGGCGGACGGCCGGTGGCATGGTCCGATGCATAGCCCACGCGATCGGGGTAGGCGTCGGGGACCGTACTGTCATCGAACCGGCAGGGTCGATCGTAGGGGCTGGCCGCGTTGTCGAAGGTCGGGTAGGTCTCGACGCTGCCGTTGGCGATGCTGTACTTGTGGACCTGCAGCGTGCTCAGATCGGCCTGGCCGCCGGCGCCGACCAGGGTGGTGAAGTTCAGCGGATAGCGGGCCACCAGGTCATCCGAGGTTCGCGGACTGATATTCACCGGGTCCACGCGCACGAGAACGCGATGACTCCCCGTGCCTGTCCACGGCGGGGCCACGGCCAGCACGGCTGAAGCCGAAATCCAGAGCGCCAGCCAGGCTGACGGCAGTAACGCCGTACGACTCATTCCGTTCCTCCCTTGTGTTGCGGCCGGCTGGACAGGTCGGCAGTCACGTATCCGTGCCGCAGAAAGGACCGCTCGGCGTAAAACGCGTAGAACTCGCTGAAGATGAGAAAGTCCTCGTCGCCGTCTTCGTTCCAGTCCATCGGTTTGAGCGAAGCGCCCCAGAACACGTACGGCAGATTCAGCGGCTGAATGGGTTTGTCAAAACGGGGTTTGCCCGGCTCGCCGATGTTGAGGTAGATGGTCCCGGGGTTGGCGGCGGTCTGGCCGATGAGCAGGTCCGGCTTGCCGTCCACGTTCCAGTCCACCACGGTGAGATCGTCGGACCGCCCGCCGCCGTAGACTTTGCCGACGTTCACACCCGGCTCGAGCGTGTCGATCCCGCCTGTTTTCGTATTGCGGAAGATCAGCAGATTGCCGTAGGTCTCGGTGACGCCGATGTCGTCGATGTCGTCGCCGTCGAAATCGTCGATGATCATGATGATCCGCGAGCCCTGGAGAATGGTGAAGTCGGTGGCCTTCTCCGGCGAATCGACCACTGCCGGCCCGACCCGCATCGGCTCACCGCTGACCAGCTTCAGTTCGACGCCTTCCGCGAACTCAAACGGCTTCGCACGGCTGATGCCGCGATGCAGGTGGACGTTGCCCTGGTGCGTTCCCCAGAGCAGGTCGACGATACCGTCGTGATCCCAGTCGGTCGCCACCATGTAGTAGTACGGATCGCCGTAGCCCGGTCCCGGATGGTCGATGGCTTGGCCGTTGACGGTGGGGTGTCCGCGGGAGACGATCCGCGGGGAGTGGGGTGAGCCCTCGAACCCGCGGAAAGCATTGCCCACCACCAGCTCCAGGCCCGGACGGCCGTCCATCTCGATGGCATTGGCGAAGCCCCATTCGCGGCTGAACGCCCACGGCGCGGTCAACTCCCGGTTGTTCATGGCCCACATCGGGCTGTTGCGTTCGCCGATGTTGGGAAACACGTACACGCTGCCGCCGCTGTCGCTGACCAGCAGGTCCGGAAGACCGTCGCGGTTGAAGTCCACTGCGTTCGGTCTCGCGATGCCACCGGAGGGGAACCGGCCATTCATGGGCAACCTGGTCCTCCGGAACTCGGGCTTCTCCGCGGATCCCGTGTTCTCGAAGTAGAACAGGTAGTCGTCCTCGCCCTCGGCCGGCTTGCGCGGGATGCCCGACCAGAACCATCCGCCCGAGACCAGGTCCATGTCCCCGTCACCGTCGAAGTCGGCGGCACACGGTGCAGCGGCCCAGACGGTGTCAATCGGTTGGCCGTCGGCTTCGAGCGGCCCGACATAGGCGAGCTTCGGAACTCCCGCGTCATCCCGGCCAATACCCTTGTAGTAGAAGATCATGCCGGTGGTGTAGCCGCCGGTGAGCAGGTCGATCATGCCGTCGCCGTTGAAGTCGCCGACCCACGGCTGGTTGTAGTAGTCGCGGGCGAAAATGGCATTAGTATCCTCGGGCACCGGCGATTCGGGCACCCGAAGATCACCCCCGTCGGCCTGTACGAAGCCGCGATAGTGGAACTTCGGCTCCTGCTTTGAACCGACGTTCTTCCACCAGAGGATCACGTTGTGCGACGTCCCGGCCAGCACGTCATTTAATCCGTCATTGTCGTAGTCAATGATGAACGGCGCGGCATACCAGCCGCAATCGGTGATGCCTGTCTCGTCGGCGAACATCAGGCAGCCGTCAAACCGGGGCTTGCCCGGCGCACCGCGGTTGGGAAACCACATCAGGTCTCCCTTTTCCGTGCCGCCCATGAGATCAGGCAGGCCATCGCTATTCAGGTCTCCCGCGCAGACCGTGAAGTGCGACATCCCGGTCAGCGGATGGCCCTCCGCTCGGCGCAGCACGTCGACATCGCCGATCCACGGCGCGGGGCTCACGCCCAGCCGGTCTCCCGCGGGCACCACATCGAAGTACAGTGCGTAGTGCGCCGGCGCGTCGCCTTCCTGCGTATGCACCCAGATGACATGACCACGATCCGTGTGCATGAGTCGATTGAACAGGCGCCCGCCGCGCTTGCGCACGGTCGCCGGACCGCGCCCCTCGGGATGCTCCGAAGAGTAGCTGGCTCGGTCCGGGTAGTCGTCGGGAACCGTGTCATCCTCGAACCGGCAGGGGCGGTCGAACGGGCTGACCGCGTTGTCAAACGCCTTGAAGGGCTCGGCCTTCCCCGTGGCCGGGTTGTACCTGTGCACCTGCAGCGTGGTCAGGTCCACCTGCCGGTCCTTGCCGATCAGGCTGGCGAAATCCACCGCGGCCCGAGCCACGAGTTCGTCGCCGGCCCGATCACCGATGTCGATCGCGGCGACCTTGAGCAGCAGTCGGTGGCCGCCACGACCGGTCCATTCCGGCTCCACAGCGGACACGGTGCCGGTGGTGAACACAAACAGGATGGCGCATCGAATCATCATGAGTTCTATCCTCGCCGCTTGTGGCCGGCGGATGCCTGCGTTTCTGCGTTTTCGGCGCCGTCGGCCTGGTCCGTCATTCCGGGGCTCAGCGTCAGGTCCAGTTCATGGGTCAGCAGGCCTTCTTTGCCGATCTGCCGGGCGACAGTCTCGCCGCGCGGACTGACCAGCGGGCCCGGCACCTGGATCGCCGCCTTGGCGGCGTTTGCGGCTTTGGAGTTGCTCAGTGAACCGGTCAACCAGCACTCCGGGAACA
>CAYVVX010000371.1:0-5841 GCA_964455315.1 uncultured Planctomycetales bacterium
GGATGCGCGGCGATCAGCTCGTTGTCGGTGAACGCGTCGCCGCTCGAACGTCGCCCCAGGTTCTCCTCGACAATCCGGCGGGCGCGAAGTCTCCGCTCGTTGCGGGCCGCGCTGTCCTGCTTGGATGAGATGGAAGACATGATGTTCAGCCTCGTCGGGAGATGTCGCTCCGGATCCACGCTCTCGGGCGACCGCACGCGACCGGCGGACGCCGGGCGAACCCCGCCCTTGGGGGCTAAGCGACAAATCCCGCCCGCGCTCACCATTTCCTGGACAACAATCGGCTTTCGTGGCCCAGGATCGACTGCATCTGCTTGAGCCCGCGGTTGCACAGCATGTGCACCGCCCGCTCGGTGCGTTCCATCCGCACGGCGATATCCTTCACCGGCAACCCTTCCAGGTAGCGCATCCGCAGGGCCTGCTCGTAGTCCGGGCTGAGCTGTCCAAAGGCACTTCGGACCGCCTCGACCGCCTCGTGGCCCGCGGCCGACCGGCTGGGGGTATGGACGTGGGCGGCCGCCAGCTCCAGCAGGTGGACCACCGAGTCGGCCTGCGGATCCACCCCCTGCTGCAGAACCTTGCGCCCGCCGCCGCGCTTGGCGGCGTTGAGTCCCTTGATCATGTCCTGCAGGCGGTGCTCGGCCAGGCTGACCAGCCAGCGGTAAAACGCGTCGCTGCTGTCGGGCGTGAACGATCCAATCGACCGGAAGGCGGCGGTGTACGTTTCCTGGAGCACGTCCTCGACGCCGATCCGGCCCGCGTAGGCGCTCGAGATCCGCTTGCGCATCCGCTCCTCGAGCCGATGGTGGTTCGCCAGCAGCAGCGCCTCCAGGGCCGGCCCGTCGCCGGAGACCGCCAGCGCGATCAACGAAGCCTCGCTCTCAGGCCCGGGCGAATCCATATCAGCACCTGCGAAGTGGAAATGGCAGAACTGCTCCGACGCGTCCGTGAAGCCTTCAGTTTACCGGATACGTGGATGCGATAAAAGGGATTAATGGTGGCTTGGCAAGGGGTTACGCCATGAACCGTGCCGAAACGAGCCGCCCCGGGCAGGTCTGATAACCCACGGGGTACAGGAATGCCCGCCCGCTTTCACGCGGGCTGCGCCGATCGCCGATAACTCATGTGGGTACCTTGGCTTGCAGCCGGAAGAGCACATGACCATTCGCCGCCATCTGAGCCTTCGCCAGAGCCTGCTGCTGTCCATGCTGCTGACCGTGTCCTCCACCGTGCTGGGCGCCGGTGGACTGTACGGCTGGCAGCTCTATCGCGGGCAGCGGGCGGCACAGCGGGTGCGGGTGCAGGCCTTCGCGGAAACCTACGCCGCGCAGGTCGCCCCCACCATACTGCAGTCACCCCGGGCCGATACCGCCGCGATGATCAACCAGCTTGCCTGGCACCCCGACCTGTGCCTCCTGGCGGTTCTCGATGATCAGGGACGAAGCATCGAGGTGCGCGGCAACGGTCCGCTTCTGAAGAGGTATCTCACCGCGTTCACCGACGCGGCGCCCCCGGAATCAGCCACCACCTTCGTCATCCCCGCGGGGGAAGACGGGGTCATGCCGGAGTTGAACCTGGCGGCGGTGCCCATCACCCCGGCCGGCGGAACGAAACCCATCGGCACGCTGATTTGCGCCGCCAGGGCGGGCGGCGGCGTGGTGGGGCTGGGTGATGCATGGCAGTACTTCGCGGGACTTCTGCTGCTCGGCGCGACCGGACTGATCCTCGGCATCTGCGCGCTGCGCCTCGGTGTGGTGGCACCGCTGATGCAGCTCGCCCGGCGGTGCCGGACGGACGGGAGCAATGCGGAGCAGGAAGAGCTTCCCGTTGATCGCCAGGACGAACTCGGCGAGCTGGCCCGCGTGCTGGCCAGGATGAATACCGACGTGAGCGAATGGCGCGGGCGGGCCTTCCGCATCGAGCGGACCGTTTCCCAGCGCGTGGCCGCCGAAACCCAGCGGATCACCAGCGAACTTCGCCGGGCCGAGAAGAAGGTGTGGACCGACCCGCTCACCGGGCTGGGCAATCGCCGCTGCCTGGAAGAGCGGTTCCCGCAGATCTTCCAGGCCCAGTGCCAGGCCAGGCAGGACCTGGCCATCTCCATGATCGACGTGGACAACTTCAAGACGCTCAACGACCGGCTGGGGCACACCGCCGGCGACGATCTGCTCGAGTTCATCGGCGAACTGCTCAAGCAGTGCCTGCGCGACCAGGATCTGGCCATCCGCTACGGCGGCGACGAATTCGTGCTCATCTTCCCCGGCGTCTCGGCGACCGAGGCCGAGACCATCACCGATCGCACCATCAAGCTCTTCGCCCAGCGGGCCAGGCTGCTGTCCGTCTCACCCAAGCCGACCATGAGCGCCGGGGTCTGCTCGCTGCTCCAGCATCATCCCGGCTCCTCCGAAGCCATGCTGGAGATGGCCGACAAGGCCCTCTATGCCGCCAAGCGCAGCGGGAAATCTCAGGTCGCGGTCAGTGTCGATGGCGACGCGGAGGCGGGCAACCGCGGCACGGCGCTGACGGCCACGCGCTGAGCGGGGGTCGCAGGATGACACGCACGAACCACGCGTCGTCCGGGTCTCACCGGCTCAGATGAAGACGCGCTTGTTGTAGATGAACCATTCCACCAGCAGGATGATCCCCATCAGTCCCAGGACGTAGGGCCACAGCGGGCGGTTGGCCTCGGCGATATTGCCCGCCTCGGTCATCTCGCCGGCGGCGATGCGAAAGTCCTTGTTGGGGGCGATGAAGCTTTCCTGGTCGTCGAGCAGGCTCACCGCGCGGGCGTCCTCGCCGGCGATGCCGGTGTCGGCGCGGTAGATTCCGACCCGGTCGGTTTGGCCGTAGGTCGCCAGCCCGGTGGTGCTGACCGGCACGCGGTCCCGCCGCGCGTCAGGCCGGGCGACGGTGACCTCCTTCGTCCCCGGTTTGGCCGCGACGGAAAAGGCCTCGCCAGGCCGCACCGGCGGGTGCTGCCCCTCGGTGGTGCTGCCGGCAAGGTAGCGCAGGGCGTTGTACATGAAGACCACGAAGCTCTCCCCCTGCTCCAGCACCCAGTTGGTATTCAGGTATTCCCGGGTCTCGTCGAAAATGGAAAAACCCATGATCAGGTACTGGTTACGGCCGCTGCGCAGCAACGCCAGCACCGGCCCGCTGGCCCCCTCGATCAGCGTGTCGGCCTCGGGCGGCAGCGTGAGCGGATGCCCGGCAAAGACCGCCACCGGCTCGATGGCGACGTGCCGCAGCACCGGATGGGTCTCATCCCAGTCCAGCCAGACCTGCCCGCGCAGGGCCGGGCCCATCTCGACGTCCTCGTTGAGTGGAATGCCCGCGAAGAAGAGGTAGTTGCCGGGGGGCACCCTCGCGGTGGAGTGAGCATCGAACACCACCACGTCGTACACGCAGCGTCCGTCCAGCACCAGCTCGTCTTCCGGCTTGTTCTCGTACTCATCCGGCGACCAGACGTCGAACCCGCTGACCGGCATGCCCTCCAGCACCAGCCTCAGAAAGCGGTTGCCCGCCGACACCAGCAGCACGCGCAGCGGCCGCGGCGGAGTCACCACCGCGAAGCCCCGGTCATCCGCGGCGAAAGCATCCTTGCCGCTGAGCCGCAGTTCCAGTTCGGCCGCCTCCGGCACGGTCAGCTCGAAGCTGGCCGTCACCTGGTTGCCCTCCGGCGAGATGCCGCCCACGGACGCTCCTTCGATCTGATCCCGCGCAGCCAGCGGAGCCAGGTTCTCGATCGTCCTCACCGATCGGATTTCGCCGTCCACCACCAGGGAGAGGTCGCGGGTGACCGGCGTGGTGCCGAAATTCCGCACCCGCGCCAGCACGCTGAGCAGCTCCGGCTGCTCGTAGTTGCGGCGCACGTCCAGGGCCACGATCCCGGAGTTGTCCACCTCCGCACCGACGCGCATGACCTCCAGCGGGCCGCGCTTGGCGACCACCTCGGTCGAATCCGGCAGCCGCCCGTCGGTGAACAGCACGTACTCCGTCTCCGCCAGGGCGATGCCGTCCCCGATATCCTCGCCCAGCGGGGTGGAATGGGCCTCGGCCAGGCGCATGGCCTCGGCCAGCCGTCCCGGTTCGTCGGTCTGGCGGATCTCGGTCAGACCGCGCTTGAGCCTGGCTTTGTCCGCGGTGAACGGGACCAGCACCCGGGCCCGGCTGCCGAAGGCGATCAGCATGGCCTGCTGGCTGTCACCCAGGTTGTCGATCCTCCGCCCGGTCGCCTCCCGGGCGATGTCCAGCCGGCTGCGGTCGCCTTCCATCGTCGCCATCGACCCGGACTGATCGACCAGCAGAACGACGGCCTTGTCGCTTTCCTCACGCCAGGCGGCCATCGGCTCCATCATGGCCATGGCGCCCAGCGCCAGCGCGATGAGCTGGAGGATGAGCAGCAGGTTGCTGCGCAGCCTCTGGAAAGGGGCGTTGACTTGCAGATCCTGCACCGCCTGGCGCCACAGCAGCGTCGACGCCACCGCCACCTCGCGCCGGCGCAGCTTCAGGAAGTAGAGCAGCACCAGCGGCGGAACGGTCGCCGCCAGCGCGGCCACACCCAGCCAGGGAGACAGCCACGTCATCTGAGCAGCCCCCTCTTGCGCAGGTAGTTGAGCACCAGTTGGTCGAAGGGTACCTGCGTGCTGGTGAACATGTAATTGGCGTCGCGGCGGGAGCAGAAACTCTGCAACTGCCGGCAGTACGCCTGCAGGTTGTTCTTGTACCGGTTGATCAGCGCCCGGCTGATGGTCACCTCGGCGACGTCGTCGTCCTCGACATCCTTGAGCCGCAGGTCACCGGTCAGCGGCGGGTCGATCTCCTCCGGCGAGAGGGTCTGGATGACATAGAGGTCGTACTGCCGGCCGATGAGGTAGCGGAGCCCGTCCTCGTAACCGCCCTTGTCCATGAAGTCACTGATCAGCACCACGATCCCGCGCTGCGGATGCCGCAGGGCGAATCGCTTGCACGCGGCTGACATGTTCCCCGCCCCGCCCGGCCCCAGCGCCGTCAACTCCCCCAGCACCCGGTGAATCATCCGCCGGCCGCGGAGCCCGAACATCTCCGGCCCGTAGCTGTCGGCGAACGCGCTGACGCTGACCCGGTTGTAGCCGGCCAGTCCCACGTAGGCGAGGGCGGCGGCGACGCGCTTGGCATAGAGCAGTTTGCCGGGGTTGCCGAAGTTCATCGAACGGCTGGAGTCGAAGAGGATGTTGATGTGCAGATCCTCTTCCTCGAAAAACAGCTTGATGAACAGCCGTTCGAGCCGGGCGTAAATGTTCCAGTCGAGGAAGCGAAGATCATCGCCGGACACGTAGTTGCGAAAGTCGGCGAACTCGACCGACTGCCCCTTGCGCTTGGACCGCCGCTCACCCTTCATCCGCCCCGCGAAGATCTTCCGCGAGACAATGTCGAGCCGCTCGAGCCGGGCCATGAACTCGGGATCCAGCAGTTCAGCAGGTTTCGCGGTCGCTATCGCCATCGGTCAAACCCCATCAACCGCAGGCCAACCGTGGCCGCAGCCCGCGCCACGCCTGTGGTCTCTTTGCTGCTTGGCGCCCGGCACGCCTCGGTGCTCTCACATCCCCCTGGTCCCCTCGTACCTCTGTACCTTGATCGATCAGAATCTGTCAGAATCTGTGCATTCCGCGAGAACTCTCCACCGCGGAATGCCGCAACTCGTGCTCCCGGCGTTGAATAGGAACGCCAGGGCCGGACCCGCGACGCCGGATCTGCATCTCAAATCTCAGATTTGAAATCTCAGATTCCCGGTTTCATATCTCAGATCCATCTCTCAGATCTCAGATTTCAGATCCCTGATCTCAAATCCTCCCTCCTCTT
>CAYVVX010000372.1:0-5838 GCA_964455315.1 uncultured Planctomycetales bacterium
GTTGGGCGGTTCTTTTTATTTGGCAACTTACATCATGAAATCGTGAGGTGTACACATGTCTTCCGGACCCAGGCTGCTGATCGTGGGTGGGGTGGCCGGCGGTGCCAGTGCCGCGACCCGGGCCCGGCGGATGAGCGAATCCGCCGAGATCGTCATGTTCGAGAAGGGCGAGCACGTCTCCTTCGCCAACTGCGGACTTCCCTACCACATCGGCGGGCAGATTGCCGAGCGGCCCAGCCTGCTGGTGAGCACCCCGGAGGAGTTCCGCGGCAAGTTCAACATTGACGTGCGGACACAGCACGAGGTGATGCGGATCGACCGGGCCGGGCACCGCGTCGAGGTGAAGAACCTGCGCAGCGACAAGCTGACCTGGGAGCGCTATGACAAGCTCATCCTGGCGCCGGGAGCGTCGCCGATCGTGCCGCCGTGGAACGGCGTGCGGGCGCCCAACGTGTTCACGCTCCGCGACGTGGCCGACACCGACCGCATCAAGGCGTGGATCGATGCCGGGCAGGTGAAGCGGGCGGTGGTGATCGGGGCGGGGTTCATCGGGCTGGAGATGGTCGAGTCACTGGTGCATCGCGGCGCGGCAGTCTCGGTCATCGAGCTGCAGCCGCAGGTGCTCCCGCCGGTGGATCAGGAGATCGCCGACGAGATGGCCGGCACGCTCCGCGCCCACGGCGTCGAGCTGTACCTGGGCGGAGGCGTTGAGAATCTCGTGGAGCACGACGGGCGGGTGGCGGTCAGGATGAGTGACGGGCACGAGGTGCCCGCGGACCTGGTGCTGATCTCCATCGGCGTGCGCCCGAACACCGGGCTGGCGTCGGATGCCGGGCTGACCCTCGGCGCCAGCGGCGGCATCGCGGTCGACGAGCACCTGCGCACCAGCGACCCCGACATCTACGCGGTCGGCGACGCGGCCGAGGTCATGCACCTGGTCACCGGTCAGGCGACGCGCATTCCGCTGGCCGGTTCGGCCAACCGCAACGGCCGGCTGGCCGGCGAACACGCCGTCACCGGGACGGCAAGCAAGGCGGCACCGGTCGCGGGTACGGCCATCGTGGGGCTGTTCGACAAGGCGGTGGCGATGACCGGGCTGAGCGCCAAGGCCGCCGCCAAGGCCAGCATCCCCTTCGCCGTGGCGTACGCCCAGCGCGGACACCACGCCGGCTACTATCCCGGTGCCGAGCTGATGATCCTCAAGCTGATCTACGAGCCGCACAGCGGGCGGCTGCTCGGCGGGCAGGCGGTCGGTGGCGCCGGCGTCGACAAGCGCATCGACGTGCTGGCGACGGTACTGCGCTTCGGCGGCACGATCGATGACGTGGCCGGGCTGGACCTGGCCTACGCGCCGCAATTCGGCTCGGCAAAGGATCCACTGCATATCGCTGCGTTCGTGGCCATGAACCAGCGTGACGGCCTGGTGCGCCAGATCCAGCCCGGTGAGCCGTCCCCGGCGGGCCAACTGGTGGACGTGCGCGACGAGAGCGAGTTCCTGACCGGATCACTGCCGGGAGCGCGGAACATCCCGCTGCATCGGCTGCGCGAGCAAATGGACCAGTTGAAGCGGGATGAGCCGGTGCTGGTTTACTGCCAGGTGGGGCAGCGCGGCTACAATGCGGCGCGGATCCTGTCGATGTCGGGCTTTCGCGAGGTGTGGAACCTCTCCGGCGGCTACCGGCTACACCAGCCGCGCTGGGAGAACGCCCCGGCCGGCGTGAACTGACGCATCCTGCCGCCGCCCGTTGCCCCCCGAAAGGATACTGGCGACCGAAGCGTGCATCATTCTGCCAACCAGAAATTGCAGGACAGGGGATGTACATTCGGAGGGCCCGACACTACAGTCCTGAACCAGCAGTTCGTGATGTTCGGGATGTTGCGGTTGCCGGAGACATATCATGCGGTTCAATTGCGTCCGTTGCTTTCCCTTTGTCCTTTCCGTCCTGCTGGTTCTGGTGGCCGGCTGTCCGACCGTCCAGGATCTGCCGGAGACTTTCGATGTGGCCATCTCCGCCACCGAGAAGGCGAGCGCGCCGCGCGACAGCGGTCCGATTTCACTGGCCCAGTCGAGCTGGGCGGGCTTTCGTGATGCCGACCCGGTAGAAGCGAGCTCCACTCCTGAAAGCACGGGCGAAGTTGCCGTACAGTCCGAGGCGGCACCCGGTCCCTACGGCGGGCTGCTGAACGGCGGCATCCTGGAACGTCCGCCGGTTGGCGAGCAGATCTTTGTGGTGGATTTCGGCGATGCCGGGCAGATGACCGCCATCCACGAGAACCTGTATTTCCTGCCGCAGTATTACGGCACGGAAGTGCCTGTCGGCGGGACATGGTCGCCGAGCACCTTGCCCTTCGCCTCGTTTCGCAGTGCTTCGTATGGTGTCGAGCAGGACGACCGTTACGGTCTGGCCGTCGTGGTGCAGGTGCGGCTCGGAAACATCCCGGTCGGGCGGGCCATCATCTACAGTTGGGGCACACTGGGCGCGGATCGGCTGGAGGGCAAGTTCGGCTATCTCCTGGACTTCACCGAGGGGATTGGCCAGTTCCTGCTGATGACCGGCGGAGATCAGTACCCGTTCCACGCCGATCGCCAGCCGTAGCGCTCGCCGCCCCCGGGCGGAGCGGCTCAATTGAATTGCCCACGAGCGGGCGCTCCCGCGCTGTGGATTCATCCTCAGGGCAGATCCATGTCCCAGGTCAGGGCGAACTCCCAGGTTCGGTCGGCGGTGATCTCGATGGCGTAGCGACCCGGGGTCAGCGTGGCCAGGTAGATGTGTTCGACGTTGTCGATGGGCGAGATGCTGCGATCGACCACGCCGGTGGTGATGTAGCCGGTCGCGGTGTGGAGATAGAGGTTGAGGTCGGCGACCTCGGCCGAGACGGGCATGGGCCCGAAGCTGCCCGCCCGGCAGCGTGGATCGAGGGCGACGCCCGGCCCGCTGAGGCAGCGCTGGAAGAAGGCGAAGTCGCTGAGGTCGACGTCGTCGTCGTTGTCGAAATCGGCGTCCGCGCAGGTGGTGGACACCGGGCCGGCGGAGGGGCCGGTCCGGCAGCCGTCGAAGTGGGCCAGGTCGTCGAGGTCGACATCCAGATCGGCGTCATAGTCCGGGGCGAAGCCGACGTGGCGGTTCCAGGTGAGCAGGATGGACACCGCGCCGGCTCCACTTGAAGGCACCTCGAAGAAGTAATACCTTCGGCCGGTGACATCCAGCATACCGGAGTCCCAGCCGGTGGCGGCGACATCCGAGGTGATCGAAGCCGCCTGCCGCCCGGCGGTGAGGATGCGGTGGGAGTTGTCCACGTTGAGCTCGCCGGCCCCGTAGCGGTAGTCGAGCGGGATGGTGCCGTCGGTGCTGGGGGTGGCGAGCCCGCGGCGCCAGTTGCCGCTGAACTCGCTCTTGGTGGCGCCGCCCATAAGCAGGGCCCGGGTCAGCAGGCCCTTCTCCGGCAGAGACAACCCGGCGGCATCGACCTGCTGATCCGCGGATTCCAGGAGCAGCGCCGCGGCCGCCCCGACCACAGGCGCGGCCCAACTGGTGGCGTCCAGCGGGGCGACCAGACTGGGCTTTATCCTGCCGGGTGCGTCGATGACCGTCGGGCCCCAGCTCGAGGTCGCACTGGTCCGCCCGATGGCCAGGACGTTGTACGCGCTGCAGGCCAGCTTGGGGATGGCCGACCCGCCGCTGTTGCCGACGCCGGCCAGGATGACCACGCCGTCGCGCTGGGCGAGCAGGTCGATGCGGCGGAGAATGTCACCATCGACCGCATCGTTGGAGGTTGTCCCGATCCAACTGTGGTTCTGGACCCGGTTCACCTCGACCAGGGGGCCGGTGAAGCTGAGCGTGCCCAGGGCGCCATTGTTGATCCAGTTGTTGGCGCCGTAGCAGTCGATGGCGCTGATGGCGGGGGACATGGAACTGCTGGATCCGTAGAGATAGTAGCCCACGTTGGTGGCGTGGCTGGAGACACCGGTCAAGCCACTCCTGGCGACCACGGATTTGCCAACAAACTGGGCGTTGGTGGGGGGGATGGTGTCGGGAAGGTAGTTGCCGGAGACTTCGCCTTCCACGTGTGAGGCGGCGATGGTGGCGCCGGTGGGCATGGTGCCGCCCAGGCGGGTCTGCAGGCTGGTGAAGCCAACCGCGGACTTGTACGCCTGTCCGTTGGCGGCGGCGCTGACGATCAGCAGTGCCAGAAGGAAACCACGTCCAGGTGGCGGCATGACGGAAACTCAGTCAGACGTTTCAGGCGCAGTGGGTCAACAGGTCTCTGGCGACCGGATGATTATAGCCGGGCGCTGGTGGTGAAGCTGGTCGAATTCTCCAGATTCACGTCCGAGAACCTTGCCATCATCTGCCTTGCGGGTCGGGAGGTACGATGGGCAGCGCCGCTGAAGAGCCGTCGCCGACGCGATGAACGAACAGCGCGGTGGTCTCGCCGGGCTCGTTCAGGCGTGTCCCGGCCACAATGACCAGCTCCTGGCCCTCGGTCGCCAGCGCCGCATCCAGCAGGCTGCGGTCGAGCGTCGCCAGCAGATCCTGCAGATCCCGTGGCCGAGGCAGCAGCAAGGGAATCACACCGTACAGAAGCGCCATCTGCCGGCAGACCACCTCGTCGGCAGTGACCGCCACGACGGGGCGGGTTGGGCGGTGCTTGCTCAACAGCCGCGCGGAATCCCCCGAGCGGGTGTAGATGGTCATCAGCGGCGTGCCGAGGGCGGCGGCGACCACGCTGGCGCCATCGGCCATGGCCGCGGCGACGCGGAATACGCCGTCGACACGGGCGGGCGAACTCCGGGTGGTTTGCCGATCGAACGCCTCGGTGCGCTTGGCGATCTCCTGAATGACCATGACGGCCTGCAGCGGGTACTGGCCGACGGACGTTTCCGCGGAGAGCATGACCGCGTCGGCGTCGTCGAGGACGGCGTTGGCGACGTCGCTGACTTCCGCGCGGGTGGGCACCGGCCGGTCGACCATGGACTGAAGCATCTGGGTGGCGATGATGACCGGCTTGCCGAGCCGGGTGCAGCAGCGGGCGATCTCCTTCTGGATCATCGGGACGCGGGTGAGTTCGAGTTCCACGCCGAGATCGCCGCGGGCGATCATCACCACGTCGGAGGCGGCGACGATGCTTTCGAGCCGCTCGACGGCCTCGGGGCGCTCGATCTTGGCGATCACCAGGGCCTGGGAGCCCGCCTTGCGGATGATCCCGCGAACCTCGTTAAGATCTTCGGGTTTCCGCACAAACGACAGCGCGACGAACTCCACACCCAGGGCCATGATGAAGGCGAGGTCGGCGCGATCCTTCTCGGTCAGCGCCGGGGCGGACACGTCGGTGTCGGGCAGGTTGATGCCCTTGCGGTCGCTGATGATCCCGCCGATCTCCACCAGGCAGACCAGGGCGTCGGGTTGCTTCTCCGCCGCCCGGAGCAACACGTTGCCGTCGTCGATGAGCAGGCGATGGCCGACCTGCACATCGTCGATGAGCGGATCGTAGGTGCTGCTCAACCTCTGGGGAGTTCCCTCCACATCGCCGCGCACGAAGCTGAGCGATTCCCCCTGGACGAGCCGGCATGACCCGCCGGCGATGCGGCCCAGGCGGATCTTGGGACCGGCGAGGTCGGCCAGTACCGCCACCGTGGCGTGCTGCTCCGCGGCGAGCCGGCGGATACGCTCATGCACGGCGCGATGCGATTCGGTCGTGCCGTGGGAGAAGTTGAGGCGGAAGACATCCACCCCGGCGGCCATCATGGCTGAGAGCATCGCATCGCTTTCAGACGCGGGTCCGATGGTGACAATGAGCTTGGTCCTGGTCATGGCAGATCACGTCCAATGGCAGATG
>CAYVVX010000373.1:0-5818 GCA_964455315.1 uncultured Planctomycetales bacterium
ACCGCCGCCTCGGCGGCCTGACGCGCCGCGCGGATGCACGGCCTCATCCCGATGATGGCCTCGTATCGGTACCTTCCGGCACCTGCCCGTCGAACGCCACCACCACCATGCCCAGCTCGTTGGCCCGTGCCACCAGCCGCTCGCGGTCGACCGCCAGTGTCTGACCGGCTTCGAACACCAGCGCCGCGGCGCGGTTGCGATGCAGGTTCTCGATCGTCTCCGGCCCGACCGTGGGCACGTCGAAACGCAGATCCTGGTTCGGCTTGGCCACCTTGATCAGCGTCCAGCCGCCCTGGCGGCAGAGCTGCCCGGCCCGCTCAATCATCCGGTCGGTGCCCTCGATGGCCTCGACGGCGATGACCTCCTGCTCCTTGACGGCGATGGACTGCCCGATGTCCAGCCGGCCGCTCTCCTTCGCGATCGGCCAGCCGAAGGTGATGTCCTTCCACAACCCCGCGGAGGGTTGCCGCCGGCTGAGCACGCCGGCACCGGGCAGGTGGTCGGGACAGTATTGCACGGAGTTGATCAGGGTGATGCCCTTTCGCCGCATGTGGTCGGCCGTCGCCCGGAGGAGCGTGTCGTTGCGCCGGTCGGGCACCTCGAAGAACCACAGGCGGATGCTGGTCCAGTCGGGCAGGTAGCGGATCAGCCGCAGCCGCCCGTACATCTCCGACTTGCGGACCGAGCCGGCCATGACCGCCTCGGCCACGCCCCGGCGGCGGAACACGCGGATCCAGCGCCCCAGCCGTACGACGCCCGACCAGCAGAAGTGATCCGCGTGCTCGCGTAATTCCGGGCTGGCCAACCCGCGCAGTCCGACGATGACCACCGGGCGTCCCGCGCGGCGGGCACCCTCGGCGACCAGGAACGGAAACCGCCCGGCGCCGGCGATGATGCCCAGAGGCCCGCGGGATGCGTCGCTCATGCCGCGATCAGTGTACCGCGCGATCGGCTGCCCGGCATCGGGCGGCAGTTCATCGCCTGCTAGGCGTCCGCGGGCCCGGTCACGCCGCCGGTGAACTTACCATCCTCTGCCGCATGTCCGGTGAGCACCTCGGCCTTGTAGCCGCCCTTGGTGCGGAAGTAGGCGATGAGGATGAGGTAACAGACGAGCATGAACGCGGGAAAAACCGCCATGGTCGCCAAGGCGCTCTGCGTCGCCTTCTGGGAGGCCTCGGCGATATCCGTCTTCTGTTCCGCGGGGAGCGCCTCCACCTTGGCCGGGACCACCGCGTGATACTTGCCCAGGATGCTGTCCTTCTCCTCGGTGATGGACTTGAACACGGTGGCTTGCGAGGTTTCCAGCTCCTTGGAGATGGCGTTCTCCTGGATCAGTCCGATGAACGGGAAGCCCAGCACGCCCACGGCGAGCATGCCCACGCCGCCGATGGCGTTCAGGGTCAGCGCGCCGCCGCGGGGGAACTGCTCCGATACCACGCCCAGCATGGTCGGCCAGAAGAAGGTCTTGCCAAAGCCGTACAGCGTGGCCGCGGCCAGGATCGCGGCGCCCTGGGCCCGGGACAGGAAGGTCAGTCCGCAGATGGCCAGCACGGCGCTGGCGGCGAGCAGGCCCAGCGGGGAGAGCTTATGCACGATCGGCCCGGCGAAGAACCGGAGCACGAGCATGATGAACGAGGTGTAAACCAGGACCCAGAGGGCATGCATGCCCATCTTTTCCATGATCGGCTCCATCAGGCTGGTGATCCAGCCGTCGGTGCCGATCTCGGTGGTGGCCAGCGGGATCATGACCAGCATCAGGAAGAACAGCATCGGTCGGCCCAGGGATCGAACTGCCACGGCGAAGGCGATGGTGATGACCGCGCCGACGCCGAGCTGAACGCCGCCGGGCACGCCAAAGACGTCTCCGATCTGACGCACGATCAACGCCACCACGACGATGGCGCTGAGAATGCCGAACTCCCGCAGCATGCCCATGTAGGTTCCGCCCGCGGCCACGCGCTCGTTCACCGGGAACTTTGCCCGCAGCATCATGGCCCCGTAAAGCAGCGCGGGAACGAAGATCAGGGCGATCTTCCAGCGCCAGTCGGCGTGGCCCATGCCGATCGACATCAGGCCGGCCAGCACCAGACCGGCCGGCCAGCCGGCGTGCAGAATGTTGAGCCACTTGGTCTTCTCGCGCGGGAACAGCGTGGCCACCACCGGGTTGATCACCGCCTCCACCGCCCCATTGCCCAGGCCGAAGATCAGGCTGCCCACGTAGAGCATCCAGTAGCCGGCCCGGCGTCCCGCCTCGACCGCCTCCGCCGATGCCCCCGGGTCGGTCACCAGCATGAGCGGGGCGCACATCACCATGATCGCGTAGGTGATGTGGCAGATGAACGCGAAGAGCATCGCCTTGCCGTAGCCGATACGATCCACGATGAGGCTGAACAGGATGATGCTGATGGCAAACGGCCAGACCCCCACGCCGCCGATCTCCCCGAGCTGCACCTTGTCCAGCGAGAACTCCTTGCCCCAGATGTTCGGGGTGAGCAGGCTGAATCGGGTGATGAACCCGAACGAGGTCGCGATCAGCGACGCAAAGCAGGCCCAGAACAGCCACTTCTCACTGGAGCCGTGCGACTCTCGGACGGGGGCGTAGCCGACTGCATCAGCGCTCATGCGGAGAACCTCCGGGAAAAGTGACTTGCGATGCTGGTGACCGGTCGACAACGGCGGAAACGCCGCGGACGCCGACCAGCCGGCCGTGGAATCTTCAGATGAAGAACGCTCGTCCGGACCGCACCGCGCGCGGCCCGAGCCGGACATGGTACCGGTTTTTCCCGGCAACGCCAGAGGACCGCCGCGGGCGGCTCTCCAAGGCTGCGGGACAGCTTTGGCGGGCAGCACAGTCAGGCGTGCTCGCCTGGCCGTGGTGTTGTCCGGCCTTCTCGGCGAGGCTCGCCGCGGCGGGCCCGCAGCTCCCTGGGCACTATTTCCCCGCTTTCGACGTGCTATGATGGGTTGGCCGCGCCAGTGACCGCCCGGGTTTCTCACAGCGCCGCCTGAAGGAGTTGCTGGTTCATGCGTACGTCACGGATGATCGTCATGGGTCTCACCGGGTTGTTCCTTTCGGCCTGCACCATCAACCTGTTTTCGGCCAACTCGCTGCTGCCCATCGGCTCCTCGTTCGTGGTCAGCGGCACGGCCGTGCTGCTGGACAACGGCGGGCCCTGCCCGGCGTGGGTCGGGGACAACGGCGTGACCTACCACCTGTTCCAGACGCCGAGCCTGCCCAACGAGGTGTTCGACCACGTCCGCACGCCCGGCGTATCCTCGCGCCTGGAGTTGCAGACGCGCAGCGACATCACGCTGGATTGCCGCGTGGGAACGGTGGTGCAGGTGCGGAGCGTGCTGGAGGTGGTCGAGTAGTGCAGGCGAAAGTGCTGAGTGCTGGGTGCTGAGTGCCGCGTATCATGACCGGTTTCCCGGCGCGGCAGCGGCAAGCATTTCGTTGCCGGTGCGGCGGCGTGGCGGCGCGCGCGGGCGGGCTCGCTCGGGCCTGCTCCTCGGCGCACTGTGCCTGCCGCTGATCCTCAACGGCTGCGGCTTCCTGCCACCCGCACCGAACGCCGATGCCCCGGTCTACATCATCGACACGGAAGGGCTGACGCCCCCGGCCGTCGGGTTCACCCGGGCGTACGTCCCCCAGCTGTACGTCGATCTCGACTTCGCCGATCCGCTGGCCGGGCGGGTGGCCGGTTTCCACCTGGTCATCGGTTCCGGCTCGCCGCACGACCTTCGGGCCCGGCTGACCGACCGCGGCACCGGCGGCATCGCCGATCTGGCCCGGATCGAACCGCCCGCGCCCGCCGAGCGCGCTCTCATCGCCGATGCACCGGTCCCCTACAACGATGCCGTCCGGGCCCGCCTGGCCGCGGGCGAACCGCTCTTCTGGATCGATGATGTCGATCCGCCGCCCGCCGGCGAGCGCGTGGCCGTCCTCATTCCTGAATCGCTGCTCACCGGTGACGTTCAACTGTCCTGGTACACCTGGGTCAACGACCAGGGCATCATCTTCGGCCAGGACAAGATCGACCTGGTTCGCGGCTTCTACTATATCGAGGTCATCGGCGACTCGATCCAGTGGGGCAACGGGCTGCGCAGCGCCGACAAGATCCACACCCTGGTGGCTAAGCGCGTCGCGGCGGCGACCGGGTTGCGGGTCATCACCAGGGTCCACGCCATCTCCGGTGCGACCATCGTGCCTGGGCCGAACGAGCGGCCGTGCCGCATCGGCTGCAGCGGCGAGGTGCCCACCGGACTGCCCTCGATCCTGACCCAGGTGGATCTCATCGATCGCCCGGAACTGGTCAACCTGGTGCTGATGGACGGCTGCATCAACGACGTGGGGCTGTCGACCATCTTCGACGTGACGGTCAGCGATGACGTGCTGGCCGCGGTGACGAAATCGGCCTGTGACGACGCCATGCGCGGGCTGCTGCGGAAGGTGCGGGCCGCGACGCTCACCGCCGAGGTGGTGGTGACCGGCTACTACCCGATCCTGACCGGGTCGTCCGACCCGGCCGCGATCACCGACTTCGCGGAGGCGGTCGGGTTCGGCACGGCCGAGGATTTCGCGGAACAGCTCTCCGACGCCATCGACCACGCGGCGACCTTCGACCGTGTCGCCCGGATGAGCCTCGTCGCCGCGACGATGTCGGTCAGCGCGGAACATCCCGACTCGCCGCCCATCCGTTTCGCCGACCCCGGCTTCGGCACCGACAACGCCATGCTGGCCCCCGACGCGTGGCTGTGGGGCGTGGTGCCCGATGATCGACTGATCAACCTGCTCGACACCGCTCCGCTGCTGGTGCCCGAAGACCCGCGTTTTGACTTCCGGCTGGCCAACTGCTTCAACGACGACGTGGTCAGCGGCACCGCGGTATGCCTCTACGCCTCGGTCGGCCACCCCAACCCGGCCGGGGCGCGGGCGTATGCCGATGCGGTGGTCGAGCAGCTTGGACTGCTCGATTGAATCGAGATGAGGTTGCCCCCGTCGTTGCAGAACAGCATAACCACCGAAGCACAGAGAGCACAGCGCGGGCTCTGCCCGCAACCCAAGGAGTCTGGAACCGCAGAGACGCCGAGAACGCAAAGAAGATGGAGGATCTGACATTTGAGATGGCAGATCCGGCGTCGCGGGCCCCGCCTTGGCGTCCAAATCCAGCGCCTGGAGCATGAGTTACGGCTTCCTGCGGTGGAGAATCCTTGCGAGGCGCGAAGATTCTGATCGATAGCAGTGCAGAAGGACACGGAGAAGAAATGGAAATCAGGAAAGCAGGAAAAGGTAACACAGATACCGTGACATCGAAAGCCTGATTCGACTCCCAGACCTTTCCTGCTTTCCTGATCCAAGCTACATCCTCTGCGTTCTTTATGCTTCCCTGAATCCAACCTGCTCAGAGCTCGGGCAGGTCACGCATCGCGGTGTCGATCGCTTCCTGCGGATAGTCGAAGTCGTTGAGCTGGCCGGTGAGGTACTTGTCGTAGGAGGACAGGTCGCAGATGCCGTGCCCGCTGAGGTTGAAGAGGATGCACTCTTCCTTGCCCGTCTCCTTGCAGCGCAGGGCTTCGTCGATGGCCACACGGACGGCGTGGGCCGTCTCCGGCGCGGGGATGATGCCCTCGGTGGAAGCGAACAGGCGGGCACCCTCGAAGACCGAGGTCTGATGCACCGCGGCCGGCTCGGTCAGTCCGAGCTGCGCGGTCTGGCTGACCAGCGGGGCCATGCCGTGGTAGCGCAGCCCGCCGGCGTGAATCCCCGGCGGGACGAAGCCGTGGCCGAGGGAAAACATCTTGATCAACGCGCTGACCC
>CAYVVX010000374.1:0-5803 GCA_964455315.1 uncultured Planctomycetales bacterium
CGTAGGGATCGTCCACGCCGGTGAAGCCCATCGGCTTGCCCTCGGCCAGCGCGGCGCGGGCCTTCTTGTACAAGCCCTTCGGATCGCGCTGTTCGCAGGCATCGATGGGCACGTCCACGAACACCTCGATGAACCGCAGGCCTGCCTCTTCGTGAATCTTGCGGACCTGGTCGCGATCCTTGCGGTAGGGACTGATGAAGCTGGTCAGGGTCAGCGCGCCGGTGTCGGCGAACAGCTTGGCCACCTCGCCGATGCGGCGGATGTTCTCCTCGCGGTCGGCGGCGGAGAAGCCCAGGTTCTTGTTGAGCCCATGGCGGATGTTGTCGCCGTCGAGCACGTACGCCAGGTGCCCGCGCTCCACCAGGGCATGCTCCACGGTGAAGGCGATGGTGCTCTTGCCCGAGCCGCTCAGGCCGGTGAACCAGATGGTGGCACCCTTCTGCTTGAGAAGCTTTTCGCGATCCTCGCGCTTCACGTGTCCCTCGTGCCAGGTGATGTTGGTGGCCTTGAAGTCGGTCATTCGAATCCTCTCCAGTCGTGATCGGCCGGCGGTACGCACCGGGCGGCCGTTGGTTTCCCGGGTGATCAAGCCGCGGCAATGCCCGTTCCGCGACAGCGAAGGGGGGGAGTATAGAGGATCGGCGGGGGCGGCTCAACGGGCCGGCGGCGCCGGCATCGCGACCGGCGGCGGGTTCCGATATCATGCCCGCTGGCAGTGCCGGGATGAGGGATCTGCCCCCGCTCCCGGCGGAAAATCCGTTCAACCCCCGCGATGAGAACCCGGCCCATGCTCCTGACCGCCCTTGTGACCCTGGCCGCCCTGGCCGCCACCGACGGCGCGACCCCGGCGACCCTGCCCGACGGCTACGAGATCCCCATCGGGCGGACGCTGGTGGATATCTACGACCTGTCGCGCTGGAAGAAGTATCGCGGCACGGTTCAGCATCCCTGCACGGTGATCAAGCCGGAGGATCTGGCCAGGGCCCGGCAGAACATCGCCGCGCACGCGTGGGCCCGCGAGCAGATCGCCCGGTTGGACGACAAGCTGCCGGACCCGGCCTTCGACGATGCGTGGCTCGAGGGGATGATCCCGGCGACCACGCCGCTCTCGGTGCATTTCACCATGTGTCCCAAGTGCGAGTACTCCCCCACCCACGGGCAGTACGACTGGAAACCCGAGGACCCCGACAAGCTGACCTGCAAGGGCTGCGCCACGGTCTATCCCAATGACGCGTATCCCGAGGACCTGGTCATCGAGACCACCGCCACCGGGCCCCAGCGGTTCTCCTGGTATGGAGGCAAAAGCTGGTTCTACTACGGCTACCACATCCACAGCAGCTGGAGCGGGCACATCCGCTCGCGCAAGGTCGGGCACATGATCGGCCTGCTGCAGCGCTACGCGACCGCCTACGCACTCACCGGCGAGATCGGGTATGCCCGCGCCGCCCGCCGCATCCTGCTCCGCTTCGCCGAGGTCTATCCCGACTGGCTGATCCACTGTGCGTATGACGAGGTGATCGACCTGCCCCCGAAGCAGGCGGCCGTGCTGCTGATGTCCCTGCCCGTTGAAGAGAAGGTTCTGCCGCCGAACAAGCCCGACCGCCGGCTCCAGGCCGGCTACTGGATGGCCGGCAAGGCCGCCCCCAGCGGGCAGGAGGGCGGCTTCATCGCCGCCTGGGTGCAGGCCTACGACCTGACCTGCGAGGCCCGCGACGGTGACAAGCCGCTGTACACGCCGGAGGAGCGCGAGCACATCGAGCGCGACCTGCTCATCGAATCGACCTACCTGCCCATGTCGGACATCAGCTTCAACAACAAGTCGATCTCCAACCGCCGCGGCACCGCCCTGGTCGGCGCCTGCGTGGGCGATCCCATGCGCGTCCGCTACGGCCTGGAGGCTCTCGACAACATGCTCGCCCACTGGTACCTGCCCGACGGCACGCCCGGCGAATGCCCCGGCTACGGGCTGATGACCCTGCGCGGCCTGCTGCCCATGTCCGAAGGATTGCGCGGCTACAGCGATCCCCCGGGGTTCATGGCCGACGGGTACCGGTTCGACAACTACGACCCCTACGCCCGTTCCGACTTCCGCGGCGTGTTCACCGCCCTGACCCGTCAACTGCTGCCCGATCTGAGCCTGCCGGCCTGGGCGGATACGCTGGCCGGGGCATCGCTGGCGCCCGACCTGGCCGAGATGGCGGCCACGCGCTATCCCGGGGAGCACACCCTGGCGTTGCGCGAACGGGCCTACAACGGCAAGCTGTCCGAGACGGGCGATCGCTTCGCACTGCTGCATCGCGATCCGTCGCCGGCGACGGCGAAGACGCCGCTGACCTTCGCCAGCCGGTTCTGGCCGTCATGGAAGGCTGCCTGGCTGCGGTTCGGCGAGCGCGGGCAGGACGGGAGCTGCCTGCTGACGGCCAGCCCCTGGGGCGGCCATCATCAGCACGATTCGCTCAACCTGGGGCTCTACTGGCGCGATCAGGAATGCCTTACCGACCTGGGCTACCTGTGGGACTCGCCGAACAAGCGCATGAGCTCGCGAACCCTGGCCCACAACCTGCTGCTGATCGACGAGCAGGAGCAGATCACCACCGGCCGGCAGGGACATCCGCACCTTTTTGACCCCTCCGGCCCCTTCCCCACGGTGGAGATGTCCAGCACCGCGTACACCGAGAACATGTACTATCGCCGGACCCTGGTGGCTGTGCCGATCGGCGAACGCGGCGTGGTGGTGGTGGACTTCTTCCGGGCCGGCGGCGGAGCCACCCATGATCTCGTCTATCACGGGCCCGACAACGAGCCGCGCTTCTCGGCACCCCCCGAACCGGCCGACGCAAAGCTCTACGATCTCACCGACGTCGCCGCCCTGCCGTCGGCCGCGGGCAGCTCGATCACCTGGAACGTCGGAGGCAAGGTCCGCTTCGAGGCCATCAACCTGCCCGAAGCCGGGGAGCAGACCTTCGTGGGCGCCGGCTGGGGCTCGCGCCGGCGGGAGGACACCACCACGCGGATTCCCTACGTGGTGCGGCGCCGCGGCGGGCTCGACGGGCACGAGCTGTCGCGCTTCGCCACCGTGTTCGTGATGAGCGATCTGGAGAACCCGCTGGAAGTGAAGGCTCGCCGGCTGGAGCTCAAGGGCAGCGCGGTCGGTGTGGCCGTGACCGTCGGGGAGAGCGAATACCTGGTGCTCTCGCAGCGCCCCAGCCGCAAGCTCGAACCGCCGCTCAAGATCGAAGGACTGATCAGCGACGCCCAGGTCACGGTCCACGCCCGCGAGCGGGAGCAACGCCAGCTCTACATCCTGGGCGGCACCATGGCCAGCGCCGCGCAGGGCCTCTCGGTGATGATGCCCCCGTCGGTCGCCGGCGCGGTGGTGGATCGCTTCCGCAGCGAGGACGGCGCCGGCGTCGTGCTGCACACCGCCGTGGAGCAGCCCGAGCAGCTTACCGGGCTCACCCTCGTGCTGGGGAGCGTCGAAGACCAGACCGGCTACGCGATCCTGAAGGTGGAATCCGAAGGCGATGAGCGGCTGAAAATCTGGACCCGCGTGGGCGGCGAAGGGTTCGATCCGATTGACGCCAGAATCGGGCAGATCACCCGCCGGGCGGTGGTGAGCTCATCCGGGCAGCGCTGACACCGCCGCGCGCCGGCCGCGACGCCGCACGACCACTTCACGCTCCACCTCTTCGAGGTCATCGGCGAACGCGCTGACCGGGCGCGAGAACCGGGCGTTGGGCTGCATCCGCCGGATGGTCGCGGGATGCTCGGCGGCCCGGCGAAGGGCGTTGGCCCAGGCATCCACCTGCCCCGGCGGCAGCAGCAGCCCGTTGTAGTCCGGGATGACCAGGTGGCGGATGCCGGCCTGATCGGCGGCGATGACCGGGGAACCGTTGGCCAGGGCTTCGAGCACCACGAAGGGCGAGTTCTCATGCCACAAGGACGGGACCAGCACGGCATCGAACTCCGCGTGGGCCCGCCCGAGCTGTTCGTCGAACAGCAGCGGCCGGTGACGCAGATACGCCCGGGCCGCTTGCGGGGCTGCCTGAATCGCATCCCGGACCGCATCGCCGCCGCAGGCGACCATGTCCAGCGGGAGTCCGGGCGGCAGGGTTGCCGACGCCGCCAGCAGCACCTGCAGGCCCTTGATCCGGTCGGCGCCGCCCAGGAACGCCAGGCGAAGGGATTCCGACAAGGTCTTGTCCGGGCGGACCATCTTCTCCGGAGCCACCCCGTAGATCATCTCCACCACCCGGCCGGGCGCGGCGCCGTACTGCCGCAGTGACGCGGCCACGATGGGCGAGGGGGCGATGATCCGCCGTGCCGTCTGGAGCGTGCGGCGCATGACCGCGTGCAGTTCGGTCGCCGACTTCATCTGATCCATGCGCACAAACCGCGGCCAGATCCGCCGGGTCATGGCCCGGGGCAGCACGGCTCCGAGTGTTCCGGGACCCGAGCGCATCCGGCGCCGAACACACCGTGCGCACGCCCCCGGCGAGACCGGCCCGGCACACGGTGTCTCGGAGCCGTCGTCGAGGTAGAAGTTGAAGCACAGCAGCCCGAAGTCCAGGGCGGTCAGGATGACCGGCACCGGCGTGGACAGGATCGCCTGGACGGCGCCGAGCATTCCCTGGAAGTTGTGAACGTGAACGACCGCCGGCTCAACGAGCTGAATCACCTCGCGAGCCAGCCTGGCGACGCGGGCATGCGGATGATGGGTGAAGCGGATCTCCTCCGGCGTGACCAGCGGATGCAGGGTCAGCAGGCCGCTCTCCAGGTGAGGGGCCAGGTCCGCCGGCGGCGCGGGGTTCTCGGCGCAGATGACCGCCACGCGGCGGCCGCGGGCCAGCCACTCCCGGACCAGGCTGATCGAGTATCCGGCGCCACCGCTGGGCAGCGCGGCATCGAAGAACGGTGTGATCAGCAGCGTGCGGGGCTGGTGTCTCATCGCGGCTCGATCGCTCAGCAGAACGGGTGACTCGCACAGCGCACCCGGTGAAAACCGTACAGCGGCCCCAGGGCCATCAGCAGCAGCGTGCGCAGGGCATCCGACGTGGTCCGATACAGCCACATGGGTTGCCGCGAACGCAACCGCTTGAGCGGCCACATCACGCGGTAGCCCACCGTTGCCAGCAGGGCAAGTTCGCCGCGCTGGTGCCTCCTGAGAATACGAAACATCTCCCCGTTCCGGCGCGGCCCGCCGGTCGAAGTCTTGTTGACGCCGGTGACACGGTAGACGCTGAGCACCTCGTCGGTGATTCGAAAGCGGGCTCCGGCGGCCTGAAACTTCAGCCACAGATCCCAGTCCATGCCGTAATGAAGGTGCTCGTCGAGCCCCCCCGCCTGCCGAAACAGCGTCGACCGCCAGAAGCAACTCGGCTGGTGCACGGCGTCGAACACCGCCAGCTCCGCGAGATCGCGGGCTGACACCCTCCGCACCACCTCGGGGCAGTCCACATACCGATAACGGCAGGCGCCGCAGAGGACCTCGATGTTCCCGCCGGTGAACGCTTTCCGGACGCGCTCCAGGGCCCCCGGTTCCAGCAGATCATCCCCGTTGAGCCACCCGAACACGTCGCCGGTGGCCGCGGCGAAGCCCTTGTTAAGGGCGTGGCTCTGGCCGCGATCCGGTTCGCTGACCCAGGCGGTGAGCCGGTGCGATCGCTCCCGGATCAGCTCCACGCTGCCGTCGGTGGAGCTTCCGTCGATGACAATGTACTCGTCGCCGGGCACAAGCTGGGAGATGACCGAGTCCATCGCGCCGGCCAGCGTGGAGGCCTGATCGCGGCAGACGGTGACGATG
>CAYVVX010000375.1:0-5799 GCA_964455315.1 uncultured Planctomycetales bacterium
GTACGCGCCGATGTTGCACGGCGCGTTGTAGTTGCCGCACTGCGCGCGTCGCCCGGCGATCAGGTTGAGCGCGGCGGCCTCGTACGGGCTCCAGTTGAACAGGTAAGGGCCGGTCATCACGCCGCCGCTCTTGTTGTAGTAGAGCACCTCGCCGAAGGCGACGAAGGGCATGTACTGGCTGCCGGCGACGGGCTGGCCGTTCTCCAGGATCTGCACCGATTGGTAGCTGGCGGTGTTGTGCACGTCGAAGCCGTAGTAGTCGATCAGGTAGCGGGCGTGCCCCAGCTCGTGGATCAGCGACTTCTC
Organism: uncultured Planctomycetales bacterium; assembly: GCA_964455315.1. Lineage (GTDB taxonomy): Bacteria > Planctomycetota > Phycisphaerae > UBA1845 > PWPN01 > CAYVVX01. The sequence goes on from CAYVVX010000375.1 coordinate 307, forward strand.
CAGGTAGAACGGATTGTCCTCCGAGGTGCTGGTGTGGTTGGCGTAGAAGGTGCCCTGCACCTGCTCCGCGGTGAAGCCCCACATCAGGTCCACGGTGCGGTCGCTGGCGTCGGGGCGGTTGGTGGGCAGGCCGCCGGCCAGCGGCAGGGCCCCGTCCGGAACCACGATGATCTTGTCGATGCGCACCCGGTCGAGGACACCCTGCGGCGAGATCGGCCAGATCGCCTGGGCGTAGAGCTGGTTCTGCTTGGCCATCTGCCGCTGAATCCAGTCATCCCAGGAATTGGAGCCGACACCCAGCTTGTTCTGGTTCTGCTGGAAGTACTGGTAGGCGCTTCTCTCGACCCAGAAGCCGGCGATGATGGCGTTGACCCGGTCCTCGCGGACGTTGTTCAGTTCGCTGCTCTCGGAGATCTGGTTGGCCGGATCGACCACCAGCTTGACGTAGTGATTGCCGTCCTGCCAGACCCAGGGCAGGGTGACCGTGCGATCCTGGATCGGCGTCACCGACATGTTGGTGGGCGTGACCGAGGTCAGCGTACCGGTGGCCACCTGCGCGCCGTCGATGTACCAGGCGTAGCCGACCGAGGCGATGGTGCCCGTGCCCCACATGGTGATGTGCCCGGTGAAGGTGACATTGTCGCCGGGGGCGGGATTGTTCTTGGTCGCGTTGTAGTCGTAACGCGGGGTCCGATCGATGTAGGTGACGTCAAGATCCTGGATGGTCGGGATGGCCAGCACGCCGGGCGCCATCCAGAGATGCACGGCCAGCAGTGGGGCAACCAGGGTCAATCCGCTCAGGCGTCGATGGGTCATCCGTTTCACCTCCCCAGGTGGTTGAACTCTGCCTTTCCGACCATTGTAGCCGCAGGCTGGTCAACGCCCAACCCCGGGGTATAATCCCCATCACCGGCTGGGCAGACGGCCGCAGCCAGCTTCCCGAGACACATTTGGATCAGGAGCGTCGTATGTTGACCGCGGAGCAGGTCGCGTTTTTCAAGGAAAATGGCTACGTCAAGGGCGGCAAGCTGCTGGAGCCGGACGAGGTTGTCCGGTTGAGGGACCGGCTCGACGCGGTCCTGGCCGGGGCGTCCGACACCGGGGAGAAGGTCGAATACGCCGAAACACTCAACAAGCGCGACCCCGCCGCCGGGGGTGTGCTGCAGGTGGTCAACATCTGGAAGCAGGACACGCTTTTCCGCAGGCATCACAGCAATCTGAAGCTGGTGGAGTCCGCCCGGCAGCTTACCGGGGCTTCGACGCTTCGCATTTTTCACGACCAGATCCTCAGCAAGCCGCCGAAGAACGGCCGGCCCGTGCCCTGGCACCAGGACTACGGCTACTGGCAGATGGTCACGCCGGCGGACCTGGTGACTTGCTGGGTGGCGCTGGACGACGCGACTATCGCCAATGGATGCATGAACGTTGTTCCGGGCAGCCACAAGTGGGGCCTGCTGGCGGAGCACACCGACCTGGATTCGGACGATCCCGACGCGCTGCTGAAAGCGTTCACGCCGCCGGACGGGGCGAAGGTTGAGAAGGTGCCGGTGGAGATCCCCGCCGGGCACTGCATGTGGCATCACTGCCTGACCCTGCACGGCACCTACGAGAACCGCACCGACAAGCCGCGCCGCGCGGTCATCACCCACCTGATGCCGGGCCATTCACGCTACGACGCGAAGCACAAGCATCTCATGGCCGACTACTGCAACGCCGAGGGGCTCGTCGACGGGGCGGTGCTGCAGGGGAAGCACTTCCCGGAAGTGTGAGGAAGTGATGAGTAGGAGGAGTGCGGCAATTCATTGCCGCAAGTCATGAGGTCGCGTCGCCTGCCGGACGGCACAGCGGCCTCAGGCGCCCGGTCGCGTTCATCAGCCTGACGGCCGCTTCGGCATCACGCCACCGAGGCCTTCCGCTCGCGCGGGGCCAGCCCCTCGGGCGTGATCTCGAAGCTCCCGTCGGCGTCACCCTCGTCGGCGAGTTCCTTCCGCTGCTTCATGGCCTCCGACCACTGGCGGGTGTTTTCCTCGGCGCTGAGCAGGTTCGGCCAGTCGGCATAGGCGTCGTTGACCGTTTCATCGCAAAGATAGTGGACGTAGAAGGTCCGCCGCCGGGCGGGCGAGTGATTCTCCGGCGAGCCATGCACCACCGCGACATGATGGAAGGCGACGTCGCCGGGTTCGGCATCGAGGACGACCGCACCGGGCAGATCGAAGCCGTGCTTCTCGACCAGCTTGTCCACGTCCACGGTGCCGTTGCGGTGCGTGCCGGGCAGGACGTAGAGCCCGCCGTTCTCGCGGTTGGATGAATCGAGGTAGATGTCGGTGTTGAAGTTCGGTATCGGGTGGGTCGCCGGCCGGCCCTTGCTGGGGTGCCCGCCGCTGGACCAGTAGAGGTAGGGGATGTCCTGGTGCCAGCGCACCTCCGCGCCCTCGTGGGGCATCTTCCAGACCATGGCTCCGCCTCGCGGCCAGAAGGGCCGCTGCAGGAGCTGCCAGGCGGGCATGAGCAGCCGGGAGGACATGGCAATCTGCCGGAAGATCGGCTGGCGGGTGTACATCCGCTCGACGCGATGGAAGGCGTACGCCCCGTCGGGCTTCTGTCGGTAGACGAAGTGGTCGTCGTCGCGCTCGATCCAGTCCTTGTTGAGATGTTTGGCGGTGTCGAAGTAGCCCGGCTGCGACAGGCGGCTTACCGCGGCTTCCTGCAACTCGTCGGCCGCCCGCTGCATGGCTTCGATGTCCCTGCGGGGCAGGAGCCCGCGGACGATGAGATAGCCGTTATCGTGGAAGAACTTGATCTGTTCCGGCGTAAGCATGACCCACCCTTGTTCGATCGAACAGTTCCAGGAGCAATCCGGCCCAATAACTTCGTTGGGGACCAGGTTAACTTACCGAATGCCGGGGGGCGGCGTCAATCGGGGCTCTCACCGCCCATGCGAAACATCTGTTTTTGCACCACGCACCGTAGAACCGCTACAATCCAGTAGAGTCGTGGACAAGCCTTCCCCCTGATGCCGCCCGTGCGAGGTGACATGGTGCCTTTTCTCAACGGCCCGAGCCGGTCCGTCCCCGGGGTCCGCCGTCCGGGCACCCTGTGGCGGTGGATCGCGCTGCCGCTCCTGCTGCTCGCGCCGACGACTGCACTGGCGCAACCCCGCCCGTACCTCTACGGGATGGGGCGGTACAAGTCCACCTGGGCGGGCCGCCCGCAGAGCTACGACGTGCAGATATGGGACCACATGTCGGCCATGGGCGCGACCATGAGCGGGGCGGAGCTGGTCTGGGTGGACGCCGAGCCGCAGCCGGGCGTGTACAACTGGGACGCCATCGCCTACACCGACTTCGAGGTGGACAACCTCCTGGCCCGCGGCATCGAGCCGTACTTCTTCCTGGGGCTCACCCCCGCCTGGGCGGCGCTGCGGCCGGATCTGCCGCCGCATCGCACGCCCCCGTCGGAGGCGTACGTCGACGAGTTCATGGACTTCCACCGCTTCGTGGCCAACCGCTACAAGGGCAGGGTCAAACACTACTTCTTCTGGAACGAACCCAACGGCTGCTCGTGGATCAACGACGGCTGCTCCAACGGCAACGGGTATGTGCTGTATACCAAGTGGCTGATCCGCTGCGCGCAGGCCATCAAGGAGGCCGATCCCGACTGCAAGCTGATCGCCGGACGGCTGGATTACCATGCCGGCGTGACCAGTGGGTGGCAGTACGTCCAGGGCATGTACGCCAACGGCGCCGGGCCGCACATCGACGGCATCGCCATTCACCCGTACGACTGGGCCGGGACCATTCACTGGCAGGCGCTGACCGACGTGCATAACGTCATGGTGGCCAACGGCGACGGGAACAAGCCGGTCTGGATCACCGAGTACGGCTGGAACTCGACCGACTACCAGTCCACGGCCAACAAGATGACCTACGTTCTGAACGAGCTGCGCAAGCCGGAGTGGAGCTTCGTGCAGATGGCCAACTACCTGGTGCTCAACGACGGCGGGGGGGTTGAGAACTACGGGCTGATGGACGCCAACCTCAATCCGCGGGCCGGATACCACGCCTTCGCGAACCTGGACAAGAGCTGGCCTTCGTTCTACGACTTCACCGCCGACCAAGCCTCGGGCGAGGCTCCGCTGGCGGTGCAGTTCACCGATCTGTCCAGTGCCGCCGGGATGACCGGCTGGTCGTGGGACTTCGGGGACGGGCAGACAAGTACCGAGCGGCATCCCGCGCATGTGTACTCCGCGGAGGGGATCTACACGGTCACGCTGACCGTGACCGCCAGCGGCGGCGGCGAGACCATCGAGAAGGAGAGTTACATCCGCGTGGGCAGCTTCCCGAAGGTCGCCTTCCTCGGCGGCCAGCTCCCGCCGACGCCGTCGGACGCCTCGATCATCGCCCACCTTCGCGGCAAGGGTCTCGTCGTCGATGCGTATGACGACGAACCCGCCAATCGGCCGTCCGCCGCGACCATTGCCGCCGGGCATGACCTGGTCATGGCTTCGTCGACCGTGCTGTCGGTCAACGTGGCCGGTGAGTTCCGCAACCAGTCCAAGCCGTTCGTCTTCTGGGAGTCCTCGCTGGCCTTCAACGGGCGCGAGGGGCTGGCCGATGGGCCGACCACCGAGCCGGGGCTGACCCAGCTTCGGGTGCTGGACAACACCCATCCGATCACCGCGGGATTGCCGGCCGGGCTGGTGGCGCTGACCACCGCCGGCGCTGACTACAGCCGCTGTACCGGCGCGGTGGCGCCTGGCGTGTCGGTGCTGGCGGCGAGTCCCAACAACAACGGACACAGCATGATCCTGGCGGCCGAGCCGGGGGCGATGCTGCTGGACGGGCAGCCCGCGGCCGGGCGGCGGGCCATGCTTTACCTCTACGACACCACCTGGATGAGCGCGAACCCTGCCGGCAGGAAGATCGTCGACAACGCGGTGGCCTGGGGCCTGGGCGCGGTCACGCCGGACTTCGACGCTTCCGCGACGCTCGGCGTCGCGCCGATGAACGTGCAGTTCACCGACGTGTCCACCGGGCCGCTGACCGGCTGGCGCTGGGACTTCGGCGACGGCCAGGTGAGCACCCTGCGCCATCCCCAGCACACCTACAGCCTGCCCGGCGTGTATGACGTCGTACTGACGCTGACCACGGCCGGCGGGGAGGTCGCGCTGACGCGGACCGCGCTGATCGAGGTGGTCGACAAGGTGCCCGGGGACTTCGATCACGATCAGGACGTGGACATCGCCGATTTCGGCGTGATGCAGTTGTGCCTGCGCGGCGTGGGCGGCGGGCTGGTGCCGGAGTGTGCGGAGACCGACCTGGACGCCGACTTCGACGTGGACTCCGCCGACGTGAGCCTGCTGGTCGGGTGCATGAGCGGCGAAGGCGTGCCGGCCGATCCGAACTGCCTGCCGTGAGGGGCGGGTCGCGGTGGGTTCGACTCCGGCAACGAACCCACCTGAATCCGCGTTTTCAGGGGTGAGAACGGGGTTTT
>CAYVVX010000376.1:0-5766 GCA_964455315.1 uncultured Planctomycetales bacterium
CCAGGACGTGCCTGCCGCTCACCCGCAGGCCCTTGATGGGAACCGCCTGCTCCACGCGACCGGAAGCCACCGGCTCACCGCTCAGCGCATCCAGCAACTGCACCGTCTCGCGATCCTCGGTGTATGCCAGCAGGGTCCGCGTCCCGCCCGCGGCATCCGTGGCGGCATCAGGGTCCGTCGGCACCTCCCAGATGCCGGCCTCAGCATCGAAGGCCTGCCGCCAGACCTGCCGATAGTGGTTGTCCGGATCGTATGCCGCAAGTCCCAGCGCGCTGGCCACGATCAGACGCGACACGCCGCCGTGCGACAGCATCTTCGCCTGCGACCCCGGCGGCCCGATGTAGGCCTCGTGCCGCCAGCCCCCCACGCCGTCTGCTCCCGCGGCACAGGCAACCAGCGCCTGCACGGACGGGTCCGGCACTGCCTGCTGCGTGGAAGTCGCCGGCGCTTTTTGATTCGTCAACACCCGGAGCTGATCCGCGCCGGCCATCGTCCAGAGATCGCTCGACGCCACGCCGCGCAGCTCCGCGCCTTCCGGTACCCGCTCAGCATCCGCGGCCACCCCCGTCGCCATCGCTATACGCGTCAACGTGGTCCCGTGAGCAACCAGGACGTCCCCGCCGCTTCGCACCGCCCGGGTCACCGCCGTGCCGGCCGGAGGTGTCCACGTCCACGCCACCGACCCGTCGTCCAGGTCGTACGCTCGCAACTCGCCGGACAGCGTCGAGACCACCGCCCGCTCATCATCCGCGGCGATCAGGCCGGTGAGGTCCAGCGAACGGATGGACCGCGCCAGGAGCCCGCTCGATCGGTCCAGCACCAGCAGCCCGTTCACGTCGCGCGGCAGCAGCACCAGGTGCCGGCCCGCGATCAGCATCGGCTCCGTGCGCCGCTCGAGCAGCGGCAGCGCACCGTGCGTCAGCGGTCCGCAGCGTACCACCCGCGGATAGGACGTCGCCCAGAGAAGCTGCCCGAGATCCCCATCCACCGCCACCACGGCGCCCATCTGAGTAGCATAAAAGAGGGTACTACCATCCATAGCCAGCAATGGTCCCGACCAGCCCGCATGGATGACGCCGCGCCCCAGGCATCGCGTCGGCGCGGGACTGGCCGCGATGGCCTGCCGCCAGAGCACCCGGCCATCCTCGCCGTCCAGGGCCCACAGCGAAAACTCGGGAAGCTGCCCGCTCGACGCGGCGGCCACGAACACCTTGCCGCCCGCGCAGACCGGATCGCCGCACACCCGCCGGCCGCTGAACAGGGCATCCCTCGCCGGTTGCCAGCGCACCTCGCCGCTGACCTCATCGAGGCAGGTCAGCACGCTCTCGACCTCGTCGGTCTCGCCCGTGTGGTAATGCTCGACCACCAGCACGCCCGCCGGGCACGCGACCACCGCGGGTGGATCGAGTAGCCCCGCCCAGCGGCTTCGCGGCATGCGCGTCTTGCCGTAGGCGGGCCTGCGAACATCCTGCCGCCCGGCCGGCTCGACCGGACGGTAGCTCCACAACTGCCGGCCGGTGGCCCGCTCGCGGGCTTCGACCATGAACCGATGATGCAGAAAGACCCGGTCGGCCGACACCGCGATACCCACGTCAGCAAGCGTTTCGCCCGCATCCCACGGCACCGTCCAGCCGGCATCCAGGTCGTCGGGAAGCCCGGGCTCCGCGTTCAAGCCCGCGGAGGGAGAACCGGTCCCCGCGCCCGGTAGGATGCGTTCGTGCAGGCTCCGCGCGAGCAGGTCATGCCCTTCATCGGCCAGCGTATCCGCCCAGGCCGACAGCGCCGGCGAGGCTACCACCGAACCGGGCTGCCCGCTCAGGAATCCGCGATACGCTTCCTCCGAGCCGTCGATCAATGCCCGCTGCCACGGCCCCCGCGATGCCTCCATGTACGCGCTCCCGCCCTCGGCCGGCAGCCCGTCCACCATCGACCGGGCCCACGCCCACACGCTGACATAATGCCCGTCGCCGCGTTGGAGAAATGTTCCGCGGAACCGCTCCATGATCCGGTTGAGCACGATGAATGCCGGCGTCCATTGCTGCGCTTCCAGCAGCCGCTCAAACTGCCTGGTCTCCGTCTCCGCCTCCACGCTGACCGGAAAACGGATCAGGCTCAACCGCTCGCGCCGGCAGCGCTCCAGCCGCGAAGCGATCCGCTCCCGCGCCGGCTCGTCCAGCCCCCCGGCATCCAGCCCGCGCTGGTACATGGTCGCGGCCGCTTCGATCTCACCGAGTTGTTCGTACATCGCCGCCAGTTGCAGCGCGGCCGCGCCGCTGTTGCTCCCTTCGATCGATTCGATCAGCAGTTGTTCGGCCTGATCGTAACGCCCTTCGCCTTCGGCCAGGCGCCGGGCTTCGGTGAGCCTCTCATCCGCGGGCGCGGCGATCACCGCGTCCCCCCGTATCAAAAAGGGGACACTCAGCCAGAATATCGTCAGACCGACCCGCACAACCTCGTCGCTCCTTGTCTGGTGGAGGAATGAAAGGATGGTATGCAACCTGAATGCTTTGTCAGTCCCGCTCCGTGCGGGTAGTCTATCGGTGCTTCGTCCCGGGTGCAATGCGCGACACGGGTTCTTTGAGTCAGCATCCAACTGGAGGTACGCACTCTTGATGCTCCGCGCCTGTCTGATCACCGCATCGTTGACCGTCTTCTCTGCCTGCCAGTCGACGGCCGCCGAAGACGCGCCCCGCCCCCTGGTCTTCGGTGTCAATCGCGTCGCCGACCCGCACGTGCTGTACAACCCGCCCGATTACGACGAGCACGTCTACCGCCGCATCCGCGAAGTCGGCGGCACCTGCGTCCGCATCCTGGCCAGCCCGCGCGAAATCGAGCGCGAGCGCGGGCATCGCGACTGGAAGGACTTCGACCGCGACCTGGAACTGGCCATCAAGTACGAGCAGGAACCCATCGTCCTGATCGCCAACACGCCCGCCTGGGCCAGCGTAAACGGCAAGGACACCCACGAGTATCCCTACAAGACCGAACTGCTGCCTGAATTCGCCGACTTCTGCGCCGACCTGGCCCGCCGTACGAAGGGCAAGGCCCGCATGTTCCAGTTCTGGAACGAGCCCAACGGCTGCGGCTGGCACTGCGCCGACGGCTTCAACCATACCGATGAATACTTCCCTGTACTTCAAGCCTGTTACGAGGGCATCAAGCGCGGCAACCCCGACGCCCTCCTCTCCCTCGGCGGGCTCGACGACGCGGAGGGTCACGCCCCCATCTTCCTCCGCAAGACCTACGAGGAGAAAGCCAGGGCCGGAATCACCCACCGCCTCTTTGACGCGGTCAGCGATCATCCCTACAGCCCGACGCCCGAGGCCATGCGCGGCAAGCTCGACGCGCTGGACAAGATCCTTACTACCAACGGCGAGGGGGATCTGCCCTTCTGGATCACCGAGTATGGCTGGAGCACCGCGCACACCGACGCCGCCGACCAGGCCGAGCAGGTGGCCAGGTTCCTCAAGACCTTCACGCAGCCGGAATGGAAGGATCTCGAGGCCGCCGTCTACCTCTGCATCGCCGACTTCGAGCGCCGCATGAAGGGATTCGGACTCACCGACGCCAACCTGCGCCCCAAGCCCGCGTTCTACGCCTTCCAGGCGGCCTCGCGCTTCGGCGCCGTCCCGCCCTTCAGGATCGAACCGGCCTTCACCGCGGCCGACCGGCTGGACATCGCCTTCAAGACCCTCCTGCCGGCCCGGGCCAGGATCACCCTGGCCCCCGCCGAAAAGGGCCGGGAGCCGATGACCCGCGAATCGCCCGAGGGCACCGAGCACCGGGTAACGTTCGACGGGCTCCGTCCGGACGCCGTGTATCGCTGGACCATCGAAACCACCCGCAGTGACGACGGCCGGGACAAGTCCATCCGCTCCGCCGAGTACGAAACCCGCTCGCCGGGGCGGGGCATCTACAACGGCGACTTCAGCCGCGGCTTCTTCGCCGGCATCGCCAACGGCTGGCGCATCGACGGCACCGGTATGTGCACCGACGCGGCCCTGGTCCCCGCCGTCAAGCTGGAACCCGGCACCCACGCCCAGGCCGTCTTCTCCCGCGGCGATGTCAACCACGATCACATCGACAGCACGCTCAGCACCGCCGTCGCGGTCAAGCCGGGTGCGCCGCTGCGGATCTCCCTCGCCTGGGCCGGCAACGACGAGAAGACCCTGGCCGACATCTCCGCCCGGGCCGGCATCGACCCCGCCGGGGGGACCGACCCGCAGAGCCCGCGCATCGTCTGGACGGACTGGACCATGCTCAAGCGCAGCTTCCAGGATCAGGTGGTTTCCGCCACCCCGGAGAATACGCTGGCCCGCCTGTTCGTCCAGTGCCGCTCCAGTGGATCGCTCAAGGGCGGCACCGCCGTGTTCATGCTCAAGGACGTGCGGGTCGCGCCCGCCGCGAAATGAGGGGCCTGATGACCGAGCGGACACACCAGCTCATCCCCACCGGCGAGGCCCTGGCCATGCTGCCCTTGCCCGGCGGCGGGACCAGGCCAATCACCGTCATCGGCACCGATGCCATCCGGGCCACCTTCGACGACAAGACCCTGCAGCAGGCCGTCAACTCGCGCCTGGCCCCCGGCGTCACCGACCTCATACTCAACCCTGACGCCCACCTCGGCTACGGCGCCCCGGTCGGTTGCGTGCTCGTCTCACCCACGCACATCTATCCCGGGCCGGTCGGCGTGGACATCAAGTGCTCCATGAGCCTTCTCCAGCTCGACCTGCCCGCCGACGCCGTCGGGCCCCGCACGGTCCGCCGCGCGATCATCGACGCCATCGCCGAGCGCGTGCCCACCGGCCCCGGCCGCGGGCAGCGCCATGCACCCCGGTCCCGCAGGGTCAACGAATCGCTGGGACGCCAGGTCGCCGTCGAGGGCGCGACACCGGCCGTCTGCGATGCCCTGGGCATCCCCGCCCACTGGGCCCAGCGCTGCGAGGACGCCTTCCACTACGGCCACGACGACACCCGCGACGCCCTGGCCATCCGGCTCGACGAACTGCTGGCCACCCGCGTATGGCGCAACTTCCGCGAAAAGATGTCCCAGCTCGGCTCCTACGGCGGCGGCAACCACTTCGGCGAGTGCGAGATCGTCCATGTGGCCGGCGGCGACCGGGCGAAGTTCTGTGCGGAGGTATTCGGCCTGAAGGACAACCACGTCGCCGTCCTGATCCACTGCGGCTCGCGCGGCTTCGGCCACGACCTGGCCATGGGCCAGTTCCGCGCCTTGCAGGGCAAGTTCGCCACCTGGGACATTCCCCTGCCCGGCGGCGACCGCGAGCTGGTCTACGCCCCGCTGGGCACGCCGGAGGCCGACCGCTACCTCGACGACATGGCGCTGGGCGCCAACTTCGCCACCGTCAACCACCTGCTCATCAATGCCCTGGTTCTGGAGGCATTTCAGGAAGTGCTGCCCGGCGTCACCGGCGAGCTGGTCTACTTCATCAGCCATAACATCGCCCGCCGCGAGATCGTCGACAACCAGCCCGCCTGGGTCCACCGCAAGGGCGCCACCCGGGCCTTCCCCGCCCATCATCACGCACTGAAGAATACCCCGTTCTACGAGTCCGGCCATCCCATCCTGCTGCCCGGCGACCCCCAGCGCGGCTCGGCCGTCATGGTCGCCCTCGAAGGCGCCGCGACGAGCCGCTACAGCGTCAACCACGGCGCCGGCCGGATGATGAGCCGCACCGCCGCCATCCGCACGCTCGACCAGCGGTCCGTCGACGCCTCCTTCGCCGAGCGCGACATCCTCACCAA
>CAYVVX010000377.1:0-5766 GCA_964455315.1 uncultured Planctomycetales bacterium
CGAGCCCGGCCTTGTCCACGTCGAACGAGTAGGCGTCCTTCATCAGGAACTCGCGGGTTCGCAGCACGCCGCTCTTGGGCCGCTCCTCGCCGCGGAACTTGGTCTGGATCTGGTACAGGTTCACCGGGAGCTGCTTGTAGCTGCTCAGGTACGCCCGGGCCGTCTCGGTGATGACCTCCTCGTGGGTCGGGCCCAGCACCACCCCGCTCTGCCAGCCGGACCCCTTGATGCGCAGCAGCACGTCGCCCATCACCGCCGCCCGGCCGGTCTCCTCCCACAGCGCCAGCGGCTGCATGGCCGGCATGTGCAGCTCGATCGCCCCGGCGGAGTCCATCTCCTCGCGGACGATGGCCTCGATCTTCCGCAGCGCCCGGTACCCGAGCGGCAGGTAGGTGTACGACCCCGCGGCCACCTGCCGGATGAGGCCGGCGCGGACCGCGAGCCGATGCGAAGGCACCACCGCGTCGGCGGGCGTTTCTTTCACGGTGGGAATCAGAAACTGCGACCAGAGCATTGGAAACCTCGTCTTGTTGGGAGCCTAAGGAAGCAGGGTTTTACCCGCAGTGATAGGCAGGTCGCAAGGCGGGATCACGCGTGGGCCGATGGCGAGGGGGCGGCGGGGCCAGGATGGCACCACAGCGGGAATCTCAAATCTGAGATCTCAAGTCGGCAGGCCGGAGCGGTTTGCCTCCGTCATCACAGCCCCCATCACCCGGCCGCGGCACCCCGCCCGAACCGGCCAGGGACACACCCGGTCCACCCCCTGCTTCGCTCCAGTCGCTCTGGGCGGCGTCCGCCCCGCACCACCCCAGCCCTCCTGTCTGCGCATTCGCCAACCCCCCGCTTGCCCGCTAGACTACACCCCTTTGCAGGATCTCCGCACGAAAGGACGTCATGAGCCAGTACCATTTCGGCAAGAAGGTCGCCAGCGAGGGCACCAAGGTGCAGACGACGAAGAAACCCCGCCGGTTCATCCGCGAGCTCGCCGCCGGCGAATCCGTTGATGAGCAGATCTTCCTGGTTTCCCAGAAGGATCTCCGCACCACCACCAACGGCTCTCTCTATATTCACTGCGTCTTCTGTGACCGCACCGGCCAGCTTCTCGGCCGCATGTGGCAGGCCACCGAGCCCATCTACAACCAGATCACCGCCGGCGGCTTCATCAGCGTGCGCGGCCGGGTCGAGAACTACAAGGGCACCCTGCAGTTCATCATCGACTCGCTGCGCCCCGTTGAGGCGGGCGAGATCGACCTCGGCGACTTCATGCCCCAGACCCCCGAGGACATCCCCGCGATGTTCGAACGGGTCAAGGAGCTGATGCGGCAGATCAAAAACCGCGATGTACTCGCACTCATCGGGCAGTTCATGCAGGACGAGCCGCTGATGGAGCGGTTCCGCAAGGCCCCGGCCGCGATCCAGATGCACCACGCCTACATCGGCGGGCTCCTGGAGCACACCCGCAACCTCCTTGAATTGGCCACGCTGGTCCTGCCCCGCTACCCGCAGGTCAGCCTCGACCTGGTGCTGGCCGGCGTGTTCCTCCACGACATCGGCAAGACTGCCGAGCTCTCCTACGACACCAGCTTCGCCTACACCAACGAGGGACAGCTCATCGGCCACATCGTCCAGGCGACCATGTGGATCGAGGACAAGGCCCGGGCCGTGGAGGCCGAGACCGGCAAGCCCTTCCCGGCGGAGATCAAGCAGGCGCTGCAGCATATCGTCCTGGCCCACCACGGCTCCTACGAGTTCGGCAGCCCCAAGCTCCCCGCGCTGCCCGAGGCCGTCGCCCTGCACCACCTGGACAACCTCGACGCCAAGCTGCACATGTACCTGAACAAGATCGACTCCGACAACGACCCGGCCAGCGACTGGACGGAATATGTGCGCAGCCTGGAGACGAAGATCTACAAGAAGGATGTGATGGGGATACGCGGCAAGCCATCGTAAGTCAGCGACAAGGGACGTTGCCGGCTGATACGCGGCCGGTCAATTCATCAGCGCTGATCCGTGAGACGCCGGATGCACCGGCGCGACGCCGGTGCCGCGCCGATTCACCCCGCCGCCCCGATCTTCCGCAGGTAGGCCAGCGAATCCGCCACCATCTTGAGCTGACCCGGCTCGTCCAGTTCCACCCCGTGGACGCCTTCGAGTTCCATCGTGTACGGACCGGTGAAGCCACGCTCGGCCATCAGCTTGAACACGGCCGGGAAGTCAACCACGCCCTCGCCCAGCGTGGGGAAGTTCCATTCCTTGTAACCACCGCTGGTGTCCTTCAAATGGATCGCGGCCACCAGGTCGGCAACCTTCTTGAGCTCGGCGACGCCGTCGATGTTTTCGTTGTAGTAGTACACGTTGGCGGTATCGAAGTTGACCCGCACATTCGGATGATTCACCGCTTCGATGGTCCGCCGGGCCACCTCGCCGTTGCTCATCAGGTCCGGGTGCGTCTCCATGGCCACCACCACGCCGAGCCGGGCGGCCACGTCGCCGATGGCCCGCAAACGCTCGTAGACCACGTCGAGCTGGTTGTCGCCGGCCTTGACGCTGACGAAGCAGATCTTCGCCCCGTAGGACGCGCAGGTCTCCAGTTGCGGCTTCATCAATTCGGCCGCGTCCGTCCGGGAGATGTCCACCAACGCCTGCAGCGACGAAGCCTGCACGCCGTGGGCGGCCATGTGCTTGCGGACGGCCTCGCGATAGATCGGCGGCGGCACCGGGATTTCCACGTGGCGGATGCCGATTTCTGGCAGGTGCGACCAGCCGCGGTCCATGAAGTTGCCGTAGCTGAGGATGCGGCAGGCGATAAGGTTGGGCATGGGAGTCTCCCTGACCGGGGAACCGCTTTCCGTCAAACGGAAAGCCACGGATCCAGATGCTCGCGGCGGCGGATGCCGGTCATCCGACGCCACGGAAACAGTGTAGCGACTTGGGCGGCGGGTGTCAGCGGTTCGGGCGCCCGGTGGACCTTCGCGAGGCCGGCGGGAGCAGCAGGAAGCCGCTCGCAAGCCCGTCGGCCGGCGGCTATCATGTCCGCATGATCAAGGCGCTCACCCACGTCGCCGTTCGCGTCATGGATATCGACAAGGCCCTGGCGTTCTACTGCGGCGTGCTCGGGCTCCGGGAACAATTCCGGCTGCAGGGCAAGAATGGCCCGCCCTGGCTGGTGTACGTGAAGATCGCCGAGGGACAGTTCATCGAGCTTTTCCCGGGGGCCTCCGGATCGCACGAGGAGCGCACCACGGCCGGGCCGGCGCACCTGTGCCTGGAAGTCGATGACATCCACGCCACATTCGCCGAACTGACCGGGCGCGGCATGGTGCCGAAAGACGGCAAAGGCCCGCACTACGCGGCCGACAACGCCTGGCAGTTCTGGACCGCCGACCCGGACGGCAATCCGATCGAGTTCCACCAGTTCACCGATGAGTCCATGCAGCTTCAGAAACCGCGGGGATAGCCGCGGCATGGAAGGAGAAGGTAAATGCAGTCCCCGATCATCGCATCGAAGATGACCGTACGGCTCGTCTGCGGGGCATTGGCTGTGATCGCGCTGCCGCGGCAGCACGTTGAAGCGGCCGAGCGGGCGTGGCTGTGGCGCGACGGCAAGCCGCTCGCGCACATTGTGGAGCCCGGACGTAAGCGGCCATTGCCAGACGGAACGCTCAAGCGGTTCGCGAAGACGAGCTACGGCGTGGAACTGCCGCACGGGGTCGACTGCAGTGAAGCTCATGGGCTACAGATTGTTCCCTCGGACGCGGCCGTCGCCGCTTCTGTACTCCCACCTGATTCGACTGCCCGGCTCGCTGACTCCGAGCTGGGGGAAGAAGGCTTCCAACTGATCAGCCACGAGCACGCCGGGAAGCGCTACCTCTTCGTCCGCGGCAACACCCCGCGAGCCATCAAGCACGGGTATCTCGAGTTGGCGCTGTTTCGCATCCACGCCACCACCGAGGGCGGCTGGGTGGACTGGCCGCTGAACGTGGTCATGAAGCCGGAAATCGGCTATCGCGGCACGTACATGCTGCCGTGCTGGTCGGCGCAGGATTCTTTCGAATCGTGGGAGCGCGTGCTGCGGTTCAACTCGGAGCTGACCCTCAACCGCAACTGGTTCTGGCTGGACGGCTTTCCCGTCGCCGGGCACACCGGACAGTATGCCGGCACCGCGCTGGCCGACCCGAAGAATGTGCAGAAACTGCTCAGTCTGGCCCACGATCAGGAACACATGAAGATCCTCATCGGCGGCGGCTGGTTCAACTGGCACCACGAGAAGGCGGTGGGCAAGGACGTCGACAAGGGCATCGCGTACTACCTGCAGTACATCGATGCATTTCAAGACTTCGACGGCTTCTACATCGAGCCGACCGGCGAGGGCTCGGAAACCGGGAACTGGCAGGTGGAAGCCGAGGCCCTGCGCAAGCTGATCCGCACCGTGCTGGAAAAAAAGCCGGATTTCGAGTTTGCCCTGGCCATCGGCATGTTCAACAACCCGAACTACCTGAAGATGATGGCCGAGCTCGACCCGCAGCGCGTCTACTGGTGGTGGTGCTGGGGGGATCCGCTGCGCGACAAGGTGCTGGACCTCTATCCGAGCGTCCTTCGCTGGCACGTGATCACGCGCATGAGCAACTTCCACGGCTCACTGCTGCCGCCGCTGCCGGAAGAGGCGGTGCTGGCGGGCGTGGTCACCAGCTACGACCCCGGGCAGGGCTATGGCAACCCCTGGGACGGCTGGGGGAAGATCGGCTACGACAAGCCCAGGAACTTCGACCCCTACAACATTCCCTACTTCGCCCACGAGTACTTCTTCCGGGAACGAAGCTGGAACCTGAAGCTCACCGACGCGGACTTCGTCAAGCGGCTCCAGCTTCGCCTGTTCGATGCCGACGCACCGGAAGGGGCGGCCGACCATTACTGGTGGCTGTCCAGGCTGGTCCGGGCCACCAGCATGAACCAGCGGGCCACCCCGGATCAGCTCGCACGGGTTGAAAAGTTCCTGGAGGAATGCCGCGGGCGTCCCTGGACGCCGCGGATGGCGGACACGCTGGCACGGATGCAGAAGGCCGACAGTGAATTGCGCAAGCTGCTCGAGAACGAGGAACAATAGCGAACTGTCACGCCAGGCTCGTTGGCGACCTGCCCAGTGACAGGGATTCGGCATTTCATTGCCGCACGAGTCTCGAACCAGCCAGATCAGGAATTCGATACTTGCGGCAACACGTTGCCGCACTCCCTGGATCAGCTACCACCCCCGCGCTCACTCTCCCGCGTCGAGCCCGAACGCCGAGTGCAGCACCTGCACGGCCGTGTCGCCCTGGTCGCTGGCCACGATGCAACTGATCACGATCTCGCTGGTGGTGATGTTCTGGATGTTGACCTGGGCCTCGGCCAGGGAGGAGAACATCTTCGCGGCCACACCGGTGTGGGTCTTCATGCCCACGCCGACGATGCTGACCTTGGCCAGGCTCTCGTCCACATCCACCTGCCGCAGGCCGAGATCCTTCTTCATCTGCTCGCAGATGTAGGCCGCCTCCTTGAGATCGACCTTGCTCACGGTGAAGCCGATATTGGCCTCGCTGGCATGCTCGACAATGTTCTGGATGATGTCGTCGACCACCACCTGGTGTTTGGCGATGCGGGCGAAAATCTCCGACGCGATGCCGGGCTTGTTGGGCACGCCCATCAGCACCACGCGGGCCAGGTCCTTCTTCAGGGTCACGCCCCGGACGACGATGTCTTCCATTCCGCGGGTTTCGGCCACGATCATGG
>CAYVVX010000378.1:0-5765 GCA_964455315.1 uncultured Planctomycetales bacterium
GAACCTCGACCGGCAGCTCGCTTCCGTCGGCGCGCAGGTAGACCCATTCAAAGCGGTGACTCCCACGGGCAACCGCCTCGCGGATCATCCGGCTGGACTTCTCTTCGGATGAAGTCTCGTCGGGTTGCCGCTCGGGAGACAGGAGCTCGGGCCGCTTGAGCAGTTCGACGCGGCTGCGGCAGCGCATCAGGTCGACGGCGGCCTGGTTGCAGTCGATGAACCCGGACTCGTCCAGCAGCAGGATGGCGTCCGGGGAGCGTTCATAAAACTGTTTGAATCGCTGATCGCTGCGCCGGCGGGCATCTTCCGCGGTGGAGCGCTCGCGGTCGGTCTCCTCCAGACCTCCGAGCATGCCGTTGATGGCGTAGGCGAGGCTGGCCACCTCGTCCGTACCGCTGATCCCGACGCGCTCGGTGAGCCTGCCGCAGGCGGTGACGCGCTTGACGTCGGCATTGAGACGGGCCAGCCGGGCGTTGATCAGATGCTCGATCAGGAGGAGAGAGACGCCACCGGTCAGCACGGCGATGAGCAACATGGTGAGCATGACCAGTCGGGCGCTGCTTCTGCCGTGCTGCTCAATGCTGCGCGGAGCCGCGACACGCAGCAGGAGGCTCGGATTGTGGTCGATGTCGTCCAGTACGGCGTAGCCGCTGACCAGGCTGTCGTCCAGCGGGTGGACCAGCCCGTCATCGGATGGATGATGGCCGCGCAGGGCCTGGCGAACCTCGGCGGGCACCTCCCCACTGTCCAGCGGCCAGATATTGATGCCCAGTTGTGTGATGCGTTCAAGCAGTTGGAGTTCGGTATCATCGATAATCCGGGCGAAGACGAGGCTTCCCCGGATGGGCCCCTGGCCGTTGCTGGCGACAACCGGACGAACCGCGACCAGGAGCGGCCCGTCAGGAACCTGCATCAGCCCGGCATAATGACCGTCGGTGGATTCGTGCCGCAGGAGCCGGCTGCCCGGCGAGAACCTTTTCAGCAGCCCGGAGCTGGGTTCCCGTGCGATTTGGGCGTTCAGGTCGTATCCGCTTCCCCAAACCAGTTCGTCCCGATCGTTGAACAAGAGTATCGCGTTGATCCGCATGCCCTCGAAGGGGGTACTGCCAAGGTGTGACTTGATGAACTCCTCATCGCCGTTCTGCACAAAGCGGGCGGTATCATCCCGTTCCGCCCAGTCGGCCGCCTTGGAGAGCAGGGTGTCCTGCTCATTGATCAGGGCCTGGATAGCGCGTTGGAGATCGGTCAGTGCCTCCTTGCTCTGGAGGTCAGCGTATCCGCGTTCGATGACCCTGAAGGTGACCAGTCGCAGTGCGCCCAATCCACTCAGCGCCGCCACCACGACGATCAGAATCGCTTTCTTGCGCAACGTCATTCGCGTCAACTCCGACGACCTGAAACGGGTGTCCCTCGCCGGAATCGACTATCCGGGCCCGAACCTTCATGTCTCCGACCGGCTACTCCTGTCACTGGACGGGGGCGAAGCCTGAAACGACAATCGATCCCGGTTTTACCGGACCGCACGGGTGAACCTGATCGGAGGACCGATGAACCGAATCGTCGTCATTGCCGTGCCGGCCGTGGCCGTGGCCATCGGGTGGCTTCTCTGGCAGCAGAACCGGCTTGAACCCTTCGTGGTGTCCGGGCTGGTGGAGGCGGACCAGATCCGGGTCGGCTCGCGGGTTGGAGGGCGGGTGGAGTCCGTGAAGATCGTCGAGGGGCAGGCGGTCGAGCCGGCGACGACGCTGCTGGAGATCGCACCGTACGATCTGCGCGCGCAACTCGCCGAGGCCGAGGCGGCCCTGGCGGCACGCCAGGCGGAAGCGAAGCGGCTCACCGGCGGTTATCGCCAGGAAGAAATCGAACAGGCCCGGGCCCGGCGCGACCAGGTATCGGCTACCCTGAGCAAGCTTGAAGCCGGCCCGCGCCCCGAGGAAATCGAGATCGCCCGGCAGATGGCCCGGGTCGCCGAGGCGAACCTGTCGCTCGCGACGAGCGAGCATCAGCGGGTGGCCGCGCTGCTCAAGGAAAACCGGGCCGCTCAGACGGAGTTTGACAAGGCGGTGCGGGAACTGGGGGTGGCGGAAGCGAATCACAAGGCGGCCGCTGAGGAGATTTCGCTGCTTGAACAGGGCACCCGGGAGGAGGAAATCGCGGAGGCCCGGGCCAGGCTGGCCGAGGCGGAAGGGGCCCTGTCGCTGCTCAAGGCCGGCTTCCGGGCGGAGGAGATTGAACAGGCCAACGCCCAGGTCGCGGCAGCTCAGGCCCAGGTCAGCGCGATCCAGGTGCGGCTGGCGGAACTGACGGTGGTGTCGCCGTGCGCCTGCACGGTGGAGGCGGTGGACCTGCGTCCGGGGGATCTGGTGGCTCCGGGGGCGCCGACGGTGACGCTGCTGGACCTGTCACGGCTGTGGGTGCGGGCCTTCGTTCCCGAGGCGCGGCTGGGCGAGATCCGCCTCGGGCAGCACGTGTGGGTGAGCGTGGACAGCTTCCCGAAAGAGCGCTTCGACGCTGAGATCACCTTCATCGCCCGGGAGGCGGAATTCACCCCGCGCAACGTGCAGACACCGGAGGAGCGGAGCAAGCAGGTTTTCCGTATCAAGGCGACGCTGACCTCCGGGCTGGACCGGTTGCGCCCGGGCATGGCCGGCGACGTCCATTTCGAGGAGGAGACCGGCACGTGAGCGAAGCGGTGATCGCAACGCGTGGATTGACCCGGCGATTCGGCCACTTCACGGCCCTGCGCGAGGTGAGCCTGGAAGTCCGTCGGGCGAGCATTTTCGGCTTCCTGGGCCCCAACGGCGCGGGCAAGTCCACGCTGATCCGTATGTTGTGCGGCGTGCTCCGCCCGTCGGAGGGGACCGCCAGCGTGCTGGGGATCGACGTGCGCGAAAACCCGGAGGCGATCAAGCGGCGGATCGGATACATGTCCCAGAAGTTCAGCCTCTATCCGGATCTGAGCGTGCGGGAGAACCTGCGGTTCTACGGGCGCATCTACGGCCTGGACGCCGAACGGCAGGCCCGACGTGAGCGCGAGGTGCAGGAGCTGACCGGTGTCGGGGAGTTCGAGACGCGCCTGGCCGGACACCTGTCCGGCGGATGGAAGCAGCGGCTGGCGCTGGCCTGCGCGCTGATCCACGAGCCGGAGGTGCTGTTCCTCGACGAGCCGACCGCCGGTATCGATCCGGTGGCCCGCCGCGACCTGTGGGATCTGCTGTTCACACTGAGCCACCGCGGCGTGACCATGTTCGTGACCACGCACTACATGGACGAGGCGGAGCGATGCACCCACGTGGGCTATGTGTACATGTCGCGATTGATCGCCCTGGGGACACCGAATGAGTTGAAGGAGCTTCCCGAGGTGACGCCGGCCGGGACCCGGCGGTACGAGCTGCTGACCACGGCGCTGACCGATGCGCTGGCCGCGGCGCGGCGGATGGCCGCGGTACGCGATGCGACCCTGGTCGGGAGCACGCTGCAGCTGCTGGTGGATGAGGCCGTACCGGCGAAGACGCTGGTGGCGGAGCTCGCGGGCAGCGATCCGGCGGCCCGGCTGCGACCGATCGCGCCGACGCTGGAGGACGTTTTTGTCATTCTGAGCCGGGCCCGGGCGGCGGAGCGTGCATCGGCATGAACGGTTTCCTGGCCATCCTGTTGAAAGAGTTCGCCCATATCCGCCGGGACAAGGGCACGATCTTCTTCGCGTTCGTGGTGCCGGCGCTGCAGTTGACCATCTTCGGCTACGCCATCGACGTCACCGTCGAGCACATTCCGATGGTGGTGCTGGACCTGGACGGGCGGCAGGAGAGCCGGGCGTTACAGCAGGCCATGGTGAACACGCGGACCTTCACGCTGGTGGAGCGGGCGACGGACTTGCCGGCGGTGCGGCACGCGATGGATTCGGGGCGGGCCAGGGTGGCGGTCATCATCCCGCCGGATTACTCCGAGAACCTGCTGGGCGGCCAGCAGGCGCGGGTGCAGGTGCTGGTCGACGGCAGCGACTCGCAGGTGGCCACCACGGCGCTGAACGCGGTGAACCTGCTGGGGCTGAACCTGTCCATCGCACGGGCCCGGGTCAAGGGTGAGTTGTCGCAGATCGCCCCGGCCCGCGACGAGGAGGGTGCGGTGGCGCTGCCCATCGAGATCCGCCCGCGGCTGCTCTACAATCCGGACCTGGAGAGCTCGCATTTCTTCGTGCCCGGCCTGGTGGCCATCATCCTGCAGCTCGTGCTGCTGTTTCTGACCAGTTTCTCGATCGTGCGCGAGCGCGAGCAGGGCACGCTGGAACAGCTTTTCGTCACCCCGGTGGGTCGGGCGGGACTGCTGTTCGGCAAGCTGCTGCCCTACGCGCTGATGGCGTTCGGGGAACTGTTGCTGGTGCTGGTGCTGATGGTGGGGGTGTTCGGCGTACCGATCCAGGGAAGCCTCTGGCTGCTGCTCCTGCTCTCGTGGCTGTTCATCGTGACCGCACTCGGGCTGGGA
The DNA here is from genome assembly GCA_964455315.1 of uncultured Planctomycetales bacterium. Classification (GTDB taxonomy): domain Bacteria; phylum Planctomycetota; class Phycisphaerae; order UBA1845; family PWPN01; genus CAYVVX01. Next base: position 4,483 of record CAYVVX010000378.1, read on the forward strand.
CTCCTGATATCCACGGTGGCCAGGAGCCAGCTCCAGTCGATGCAGCTGGCGTTTATCATCATGCTGCCCAGCGTGCTGCTGTCCGGGTTCATGTTCCCGAGGGCGGAGATGCCCTATCCCATCTATCTCGCCAGCCACCTCCTGCCGGTCACCTATTTCGTGGAGATCCTCCGCGGGGTGATCCTGCGCAGTGCTTCGGCGACCGACATCGCCGCGCACATCTTCGGGCTCGCCTGCTGCTGTGCGGTGATCCTGGCCCTCAGCCTGACGCGGTTCCGGAAGCAACTGGACTAACCGCGGGCGGGCAGGAGCGGCGGACGCCGGCACCCCCGCCCTGGGGGCGTGGTTTGGCCTGTCTTCAGGCCTTCGCGGGTCGGGTTGGCATCGCGCGGGGGATCTGGTAGGATGACCCGTTCCCGTATCGCCCGGGCAGGACCGCCGACAGGCGGCCCGGAAGCCGGGTGAGCCCGCTTTTGAGCGGGTTGGGTAGGTTGACGACGCGGATGGACCGCGGACCCGGGTTCGCTGGGCGAGGCGCAGGCCGGGAGTTGAACAAGGACTTATCGCCGCTGGAGGTGTCTCTTGGCTTCTGAACTGGTGAAGAACCTGGTCGATTCGGGCATCCACTTCGGTCACCGCGTGAGCCGGTGGAACCCGAAGATGCGGCCGTACATTTTCGGCAAGCGCAACCTGATCCACATCATCGACATCCGCGAGACCATCAAGGGCATCCTCCGGGCCAAGCGATTCATGTCCACGGTGGTGAGCCGGGGACAGGACATCCTCTTCGTGGGCACCAAGCGGCAGGCCCGCAATTCGGTCATCGACGCATCCGCCAAGTGCGGCATGCACTACGTCTCGGAACGTTGGCTGGGCGGTACGCTGACCAACTTCCGGACCATCCGCTCACGGCTCCAGCGGCTGGAGGAGCTGGAAAATATCGAGACCGCGGGGATGGAAGGACTGTACAGCAAGAAGATGATTTCCACGCTCAGCCGGGAGCGCAAGAAGATCAAGCGCAACCTGCAGGGCATCCGTAACATGCAGAAGCTGCCCGGGGCACTGGTCATCGTGGACATCAAGCGCGAGCACAACGCCGCCCTGGAAGCCCGCAAGCTGCGCATCCCGGTGGTGGCCCTGATCGACACCGATTCCGACCCCGACATGGTCGATATCCCCATTCCGGCCAACGACGACGCGATGCGCGGGATCGAGCTGATTCTGGGCGAGCTGGCCGCGGCCGTCGAGGAAGGCAAGCGCTCGCGCACCGAGGATCCGTCCGG
>CAYVVX010000379.1:0-2738 GCA_964455315.1 uncultured Planctomycetales bacterium
CAAACTCTTTGTCTCTCTTTCGAGCGCTGGTATGATGGGTTAGTGGAAGCTTTAGTCGCGGAGGTCTGCAACGTGAGAGAAGTGAGCCGGAGGCGGTTTTCGCCACAGGGAATCGGTACGTTCATGCGCTCCAGCCCGCTCCCCGTCCTGATCGGATGGCTGTGGGCAGCCCCCCTGTCGGCGGCCCCGGTCCCCACATCGGTCGACGATTTCGTGATGGCCGGCACGCAGCCCCAGACCCTGCCGCAGGAGATCCAGCTTTCCACCGCCTGCCTGCAATGCCACGGCGGCGCCGAGGCGATCTACCCGCGTTTCCAGGGTTCGCTCATGGCCCACGCGGGGCGCGATCCGCTGTTCTACGCCTGTATGACCATCGCCAACCAGGACGCACCCGGCTCGGGGGAGATGTGCATCCGCTGCCACATGCCGCGGGGCTGGCTGGCCGGAAGGTCCACGCCGCCGAACGGCTCCGCGCTGACCGACGAAGATCGCGACTCGATCAACTGCATGTTCTGCCACCAGATGGTCGACCCGATCAATCCGTTCAACGACGCCCCGGTCGAGGACGACCCCATCAAGGCCGCGCTGGGGGCCATGCTGCCCACCTCGCTGCACAACGCCAGCTTCGTGATCGACCCCGACGACAGCCGCCGCCGCGGCCCGTTCGATGATGCCTTCGCGACCCATCCCACCACGTATTCGCCGTTTCATGCCCGCTCGGAGTTCTGCGCCACCTGCCACGACGTGAGCAACCCGGTCTACTCCAAACAGCCCGACGGCACGTACGCCGCGAACGCCTGGCAGACCCCCGCCCCCTCCTTCGAGAAAACGACGGTGTTCCCCATCGAGCGGACTTACAGCGAATGGTCCGCCAGCAGCTTCGCCGTCGCCCCCATCGACATGGGCGGCCGGTTCGGCGGCAACAAGCAGGCGGTCAGCACCTGCCAGGACTGCCACATGCCCGACGCGTCCGGCAAGGGCTGCAACTTCTTCGGCTTTGGCACCTTCCGCGACGATCTGCCGATGCACGACTTCCGCGGCGCGTCCACCTGGGTGCTCGACGCCATCGTCAACCTCTACCCCACCGATCCCAACGTCGTGCCTTCGATCATGGACGATGCCAGGCTCCGCAACATCGCCATGCTCCAGTCGGCCGCGGACCTGGTGGTCATCCCCCGTGCCGGCGGGCTGGCCGTGCGGGTCATCAACCAGACCGGGCACAAGCTGCCCAGCGGTTACCCGGAAGGCCGGCGCATCTGGCTCAACGTCCTCTATCGCGACAGCGAAGGGGCCGTCGTCGGCGAGATGGGCGGCTATAACGGGCTCACCGCCGACCTGGACCACGGCACCACCAAGGTCTACCAGGTCCACCTGGGCATCGACGCCACAGTCAGCGGCCTGACCGGCATCCCCGCCGGGCCGGGCTTCCACTTCGCGCTCAACAACGTGGTCGAGTTCGACAACCGCATCCCGCCGCGCGGGTTCACCAACGCCGGTTTCACCGCCGTGCAGGCTCCGCCGGTCAACTACACCTACGCCGACGGTCAATACTGGGACGATTCGCTGTTCACCGTGCCGGTCAATGCCGTCTCGGCCGAGGTCACCCTCTACTACCAGACCTCGTCGAAGGAATACATCACATTTCTGAAGGACCAGAATGTAACCGATTCCACTGGTCAGACCCTCTATGACCAGTGGGAGCTGACCGGCAAGTCCGCGCCGGTGCTGATGGCGACAGCTACGCGACACGTCGCCCTCTTCGGCGATCTCGACGGCGACACCGACGTCGATCAAACCGACTTCGGCGACTTCCAGGTGTGCCTCTCCGGCGAAAGCGTGCTCATCACCGATCCCCACTGCACCGCCGCGGACAGCGACGGCGACGAGGATGTCGACCTCGCCGACGTGCTGGCCTTCCAGGCCAACATGACCGGCGCGAAGGAATAGCGGCGCCGGGATCGCATTATGCGGACCTTGCCCCCTGTCACCTGAACCGATCCCGACATTCAACCGATACCACCCTGTCGGCTGCGCTGCGGCGGAACACCGGGCTGAGGGAACATCCATGTCAGGCCATTACGACCTCATCGTGCTGGGATCGGGCCCCGCGGGGCAGAAGGGCGCCATCAACGCGGCCAAGCACGGCAAGCGGGTGGCGATGATCGAGCAGCTCTCGCTGCTGGGCGGCGTCTGTCTGAACACGGGCACGGTTCCGTCGAAGGCCCTCCGCGAGTCGATCGTCCACCTGACCGGTTTGCGGCAGCGGACCTTCTACGGCTCCAGCTACAGCGTCAAGCAGCGGATCACCATGCATGACCTGATGTTCCGCTGCAACCAGATCATCCGCACCGAGCTCGACAACCTGCGCGGGCAGATGGACCGCAACAACATCGACCTGCTCACCGGCGTCGGCTCCTTCGTCGATCCCCACACCGTCGAGATCAACCACCACGGCGACCGCTCGACCATCACCGGCGACTGTATCCTCATCGCCGTCGGAACGGTCCCGGCACGGCCGGACTTTGTCCCCTTCAAGCCCGGCAGGATCATCGACAGCGACGGCATGCTCCAGCTCAGGGATCTGCCCCGCTCGCTGATCATCGTCGGCGGCGGCGTCATCGGCGTCGAGTACGCGTGCATGATGCAGACCGTCGGCGCCAAGGTCACCCTCATCGAGCGGCGACCGCGCATCCTGGAGTTCCTCGATGACGAACTGGCCGAGTCGCTCCAGTTCCACA
>CAYVVX010000379.1:2748-5750 GCA_964455315.1 uncultured Planctomycetales bacterium
GCGCGACGCCGGCATCCGGCTGCGGCTGGGCGAGAGCGTGGCCGAGATCAGCCATGACGGGCTCCAGGCACAAGCCCGGCTCGACAGCGGCAAGGTGGTCACCGCCGAGGCGCTGCTCTACGTCATCGGCCGGCAGGGCGCCACCGATGCCCTGCGGCTGGACAACGCCGGGCTCACCTCCGACGAACGCGGCCGGCTGAAGGTCAATCAGCACTACCAGACCGAGGTTCCCCACATCTACGCGGCCGGCGACGTGATCGGGTTCCCGGCCCTGGCGGCGACCTCCATGGAGCAGGGCCGCATGGCGACCTGCCACGCGTTCGACATGGAGTGCCACTCGCGCCCGCAACTGTTCCCCTACGGCATCTATGCCATCCCCGAGATCTCGATGGTGGGTCGCAGCGAGGCGGAGCTGACCAAAGCCAACGTGTCCTACGAGGTGGGCGTGGGCCGCTACCGGGAGATCGCCCGGGGCCAGATCATCGGCGACCACGCGGGCATGGTGAAGCTCATCTTCCACCAGCAGAGCCGCGAGCTGCTCGGCGTGCACATCCTCGGCGAGGGCGCCACCGAGCTGATCCACATCGGCCAGGCCGTTCTGGCGATGAAGGGCAAGGTCGACTACTTCATCGACAACGTCTTCAACTACCCCACGCTGGCGGAGGCGTACAAGGTGGCGGCGCTGGACGGGGTGAACCGCCTCGGCCACTCGCAACCCGGCGTCTGCGACCTGCCCGCACACGAGACGGACTGCGCGGAGGCGGAGACGCCGGAGCTGGTCGGGGTGGGGTGATCGCAGCGACTACTTGCGTCCCTCCTCCCGCAGATGTTTCACCTTCAAGCCCTTGAGCGTCAGGTGGCCGGACATGTCGCGCCAACGCTTGATCGCATCGGCCCGCTCCGACGGCGTCACCGACCTCTTGATGGGAATGAGTCGTGCCACCGGGGCGCCATGCCGGGTGATGGTGATCTCCTCGCCGCTCTCGACCCGCTTGAGCAGTTCGGAGAAGTGCGTCCTGGCATCATGAGCCCCAACCACCCTGTCAGGTGTCGCTCTGTTCATACACCACCCTTCCAGACCGGTCTAAAACCAGTTCAGCCAGCATAGCTTTCCCCCTTCAAGGCGCATTCACGCCCCCCCCGCCACTGTCTTGACCAGTCCCACCACCCCGCGGACCAGCAGGGTCACCATCAGCAGGGCCAGCAGGACGGCCGCGGAGAAGCTGATCAGCGGCCAGGCGGCGGCGATGGGGCCGGAGGTGGAGTCGGTGAGCTGGCCGACCAGGAAGGCGAGGACGCCGGTGATGGCGATGGCGCCCAGGGCGCCGCGGATGTTGCCGGTGAGGGGAGCCATGCGGACGGTCAGGCAGATGACCAGGTAGAGGAACAGCACCGTCCGCCAGTCGGACAGGTCGGAGGCCCGGACGGCGGCGACGAGCTGCTCGACGAGACCGACCGATCCGTGCAGCAGCGCGAAGAAGGCCCCCAGGCTCAGCGGCAGGAGCGAGCGGTCCACGCCGGCCGGCTGCATGGCGTCGAGGACCGGTGAGCCGAAGTAGCGGGCCACCCAGTAGATGGCCACGGCGCAGCCGATCATGGGCAGCAGGGCGATGACCACCGCGCCGACCACCGGGACGCGGGTCTTCTCGTCGGAGCCGGTCTGCGGCTCGCCGGAGTCGTCGTCCTTGATCAGGGCGGTGTTGTTGACCGTCCCGCCGGTGATGAGCAGGCCGAGGACGTAACCGAGCTGGGCCACCAGCGTGCCGGGGAGCAGGATGGAGTTGACGATCTTGGGCTGGATGAGGGTGGACCAGAGATGGTGGACGGCCAGGGCGGTGAAGACGATGACCAGGATCCAGAATGTCATCACGGCGTATTCCATCACGCAATCCTCCTTGAGCGTTTGACGGACATATCGACCGGGGAGGCGTCGGCGTGTGAACCAAAGCGACCGGTCCCTCGGTCGCGGTCGGCGCGTCGGCTGATGGTGCTCCCCGGCGGCCTGTTGGGGGTGCAGGGTAAGGCTCGGGCATGGCCGCGCCAAGCGGGGGCGGGCGGTGGGTTCGAATTGGGTTCGTTCTCGCGGGCCAACGCGGGGAAAACCGCGTTTTCGCTGGCGGGAAGGCGGATTCGGTGGCTTCGTTTTGCGAAAAAAATTCGCAGCAGGCGGTCGGCTTTCGGCTGTCAGCGGGGAGAGGATGAGGGGTGGCTTTCGGTGAATCGGAACAGGGAATGCGCAGCGCCGGCCGCGGGCTGGCGGGGGTGGTGAACTCTGCTGGGCGGGCGGGTAGCATCGTGCATGGCTCCGGCGGCGACCGGGAATGCCCGGGTGCCGGGGTGTCAACATACGGGGTGGATCGGTCGGGGACATGCGGGCGGAACGGCTCCGCGAGTTCACATCGAGGCGGCGAGCCGATCGTAGGATTCCAGAATGCACGACGCCGCCGAGGTGGGAGTGAAGCTGCCCTCGTCCCCGTCGGTCATGCCCTGGAAGGTGGAGAGGATGTAGGCGGCGTCCTCGCGACTGATGCCGTAGAGGTGGAAGTAGGCGGCGTCGAGTTCGGCGCGGAGTTCAGCGCGCCCGGCTTCCTTCCACGTGTGGACGCCCGGCTTGAACCCGGCGGCTTCGGCGAGGGGGCGCATGTCGTCGGCGGTGCAGGTCAGTTTGAGGACGCGGTCGGAAATCCATTTCTCCAGCGTTTGCCTCTTGTTCCAGGGGCAGCGGTCATCGTAGGCGTCGGGGGGGAAAGTGGGAATCTGACGAACGATGAAGTAATTCAGGGTCACGCCGCCAATCTTCTGCCGGGTAATGTAGTCGTAAGCAATACTGTTGAGATTGCCCAAAAGACAGAATTCGCGCCGGGGCGACTCCTGCGTGAGCATCAAGACAAGATGGTTGGTTGCGGCACACCAGGGAATCGCAGCGGCGATCATCGTGCGCTGATTCGTTGGACTTGTTATGTCTTTATAGGCGATGAAGCCTTGCCGACCGCGGGTGAGGT
>CAYVVX010000380.1:0-5735 GCA_964455315.1 uncultured Planctomycetales bacterium
CTCCCTGCGGCACAGCCACATCATGCACTACGTCCACGTGCACCAGTTGCCGCTGCCCATCGTCCAGAAGCAGGTCGGCCACAAGAGCTTGAAGACGACCAGCGTTTACCTGCGCCCGTCGGACGAGCACGTCGGCCAAGCCTACGCCCAGGTGCGTCGCTACTCGCTGCCGATGACAAACCCACCGGCAGGTTTAAGAACCCTCGAACCGTCGTCTCTCCACGATGACAGCACACAAGTACAACCCCCGCGAAACCCTGGACCTGCTGGAGCGCATCCTGGAGCAGGTGGAGTCCATCGACCACAACGTCGAAGGCATCCGCGACCGCCTCGACGGCGACTGGGAGACGCTCCTCGAGCAGGACGTCTACCAGCCGGTTGATGACGACCACGCGTACGACTGAACCCATCACAGAACCCGGAAGACCGCGCCCGGCACAACCTTTTTATAGCCGGGCCGCCTTCTCTCATGGTCATGAAACTCGATCTCGACGCTGCCCTGGCGGACCTGGAACGACTGGTCGACCGGATCGCCGAGCTGGTGCAGTGGGCCCAGGTGGCACGGCGTGAGCGCCGGCCGTTCACGCCCCCCTCGTTTCAGCCGCAGCACCACTTCGCGACGGACATCGACGACCTGATCGCCAGCGGCTGGTACCTCGACCGGGAGATCCATGAAGCCCTGGCCCGGCCCGACCTCATCGCCTCAACCGAACAACGAAATCACTGGCTGCGGCGACTGAAGCGGCTGGAGCAGCGGGTCACCACGCTGACGCGGAGCGCAAGGTTTATTAGGAAGTGACGGTTTATGCGTGCGGTGGAGTTTACGCACGATGAAGATTACGGATTATCTCGACCGGCAGGCCCGACTTCTGAAGACATCCAGCGCGCGGATCCGGGACTTCCAGGTGTTCGACTTCAACTGGATCCCCGACGAGCCCCTGATGCGCGAGGAGGCCAAGCCGATCATTGATGGCTGCCTGCGGTATTTGCGCACCGGCATCGCCAACCACCTCTTCATCTTCGGCAGTCGCGGGTGCGGCAAAACGCTAATGGTCCGTTACCTGCAACAGCAACTCGCCGAGCGCGAGTCGGCCGCGATGCTCTACGTCAACTGCCGGCAGCACAACACCAGCTTCAAGATCCTGGCCCACCTGCTCGGCGTCCGGCCGCGAGGGACGTCACTGGCCGAGCTGTGGCGGCGGTTCTGCGACGGCTATGCCGGCCGGCTGATCCTCATCCTCGATGAGGTCGACCTGCTCTCCGAGAAGGATCGTCACAAGGACATTCTCTACCTGCTGGCTCGGTCTGAGCGCAACCCGATGGCTATCCTGCTCAGTAACCATCCCAAGTTCCTGAGTCGACTGGACGAGAGCATCCGGTCGTCGCTGCAACCGGAGGTGATCTTCTTCCGCAACTATGATGCAAATGAGGTGGCCGCGATCCTGCGTGACCGCGCGAGGCTGGGACTCCACGACCATCCGCCCGGGCTGGTCGACCAGGTGGCTGCGCTGACCGTGCGGTCCACCAACGCCGACGTGCGCGTGGCCATCAAGACCCTGTACTACGCCGCGCTGGAGCAGACCTCCGATATCCGTCCGCTGTTCGATCGGGCCCGGCGGGACCTGACCAGCGACGTGCTCACCGACCTGAACAGCCGCAACCTGCTCATACTCAAGGCCGCGGCCGACACCCCCGAGCCCTTCGTCACGGCCGTCTACGACCACTACTGCCGGCTGAGCCTCGAGCAGCACGAGGAGCCGTTCTCGTACATGTACTTCTACACCAGCCTGTCCTACCTGCAGAGCATCGGCCTGATCCTGCTGCTGTCCACCAAGGTCGGCCGGACCTACACCAACCGCATCCAGGTGCTGTTCGACCGGGAACTCTTCGAGGGGATCTGGCGGGGGCGGCATGGGTAGTCGGCCCTATCAGCGGATCGAACAGGGAGTGAACCGTGCGCTCCTGACGAGTACGCATGCGTACCCGATCTGTCGGCAGCAGATACAGTCAATCGTTACGTGCTTTAGCCAGTCCACAAACCGCGCCTGCGCAAGCAAAAGATTGAACACCGTCTTGGTACTCGTGCCGCGACCGACAAGACGCTGGCCCTCGCCTGAGCCTGCCAATGACTCCCTCAAGTTCTTAAAAAGCAGCATTGGTGATGCGCACCAGGTAATCCACAGCAGCGATGTTTCATCACAAAACCCCCCCGAACGCGATTTTTTCATCGCAACGGGCGACGTGCTGCGGTACAATCGCCGCTTGCGTATTCGGGCGCCCATCCATCCGCCACGCGCAGGCGTGGCATTTCAATTGTCCTCTCGATCAAAGGAGGTTGCCATGAGCCAACGCTCTCACGCGCTCATATGGGCCATCACGTTGATGTCGGCTGACATTGTGTGGGGTGCACCGATTCTCGATGCATCCAGCAGCCAAATCAGCTTCCAGGGACGAATCACGGATAACGGGGGCATACCCATCGCAGGCCCGACCGTAGACCTCGAGTTCCGTTTATACAGTGGTGGCGGCCTGCTGTTGGGCCCCGGCATCGTGCGGAATGCCGTGCCGGTTCTGCCCGGAGGTCTGGTCAGTGTCCTGATCCCGTTTGTCCCGGGCGATTTCGATGGCTCCGCCCGCGAGATCGGTGTGAGCATCAACGGAGGACCGGAGCTCGTCCCCCGGACTCCGGTTGGCGCTGTCCCCTATGCCTATCGGGTCGACCGGGTGACCAGCGCTGAACTCGACGACTACATCAGCCTGGGTGCTCCGGGTGCTGGCGGAGGCTTGACCATCTACGGCCCCCAGGCGACTCCCACATTCTTTCTCGATGGCAACCAAAACCGCCTCACACTTGTGAGCGACGACACCAGCAGCTCGGTGATCCTGCAGGCGGAGAATGGACAGGGTATGGTGACTGCCAGCCTCTCCGGTCAGCCGCGGGCCGTGCTCGACAGCGGCAACGGCGATGTCTGGGCTCGGTCCACCGTCAATGTCGGCACACTCGCCAATCCAATCGCAAACAGCGTCGCGTATGCATCGCTCCAATTCGGCCCGTCGTTCGGCGGTCGCATGCTGGCGTGGGATCCTGGCCACGAGCTGACCACGGTCGTCGGCAGCACGGCCGGCTCGGCCGGCGGCGGATTGGTGCAGTTGTACCGCAACGGCGGCGGCGTGACTGTCGAGATCGTCGGCGACGACGGGAACGGCAGCGGTGAAGGGACCTGGCGGGACACAGACGCCAATACCACCCTGCGTCTGAGCGGGCAGGATCATCGACTCTACACGTATGGCGCCGGTGATGCGGAGCATGCCCGACTGGGGGGTGCCACGTCAGGCAATCTACAGTTGCGGGCAGGCGGGGCAGCCAACCCCTTGACCGTCAATGTCAATGCCAGCGGCGGCGGGGCCATCGATCTGCTGGATTCTGCAGGCTCCGACTTCGGTGTGCGATTGTCCGGGGGGACGTCGACTACCTCCGGCCGCATTCGCGTCTACGACACGGGCAACACGAACACCGTGGACATCCTTGGCGAGAACGGCACGACGGGCGGTGGTCTGATTGCCGTGCGTGACGGGGCCAACGACAGGGTAGTCGTTGATGCTGACGCCAACCGGATCCAGATGTTCGGTCCGGGCGCTGTTGAGACGGTACGCCTCTTCGGCAACGGCGCAGGCGGTGGCGGCGGGGTCAGCCTGCGCAATGACGCGGGCATGACCACGGTCACGCTCGATGGTGACGACGAGAACGCCAGTGACAGCGGTGCCGTCCAGGTGCTCCGCGGAGACGGGACCTCCGTGTTCGAACTCAACGCCGACTCCCGTACCCTGACCGGCACCGGTGCCCGAGCCTTGTTCCAGAATGACTCCGGCCAGACGACAGTCGAGGTGCAGGGTGACGAAAGCAACAGCGGCGTGATCCGGCTGCGCCGGGCCAACGGCAACCTCGGCGTGCTGGCCCGTGCGACCGAGGGCACCGGCTCGGAGCTGAATCTGTACAACTCGTCCGGCACCGCCAGCATTCAGCTCGACACCGACTGGTCGGGCAGCGGCAACAGCCGTGTGGTCACCAACGAACTGGAGATCACCGGTGGCAGCGACCTCTCGGAGCAGTTCGAGATCTCCGAGCTGGGTGGGGTTGCGGAAGCCGGCTCCGTCGTGTGTATCGATCCGGATCGCCCCGGGGCTCTGATGTTGTGTTCCGAGGCCTACGACACCAAGGTCGCCGGCATCATCAGTGGAGCCGGCGGCGTGAAGACCGGCATGTACATGGGACAGTCCGGTACCCGAGCCGATGGAGCGGTGCCCGTGGCCCTGACCGGGCGTGTGTATTGCCGGGTGGACGCCTCTGCGAGAGCCATACAGCCGGGTGACCTGCTGACCACTTCGGATCGAGCCGGCCTGGCGATGAAAGTGGCGGATCACGATCGTGCCCACGGCGCGACCATCGGCAAGGCCATGACAGGCCTGGATGTGGGCGAAGGCCTTGTGCTGGTGCTCGTGAATCTTCACTGAAAGGGGTGGATCATGTGGATGTTTCCAATGCTGAACCAAGCGCGCTTCCTCCGATTCTCGATCATCGGCTTGTTCGCGGGGCTGGCTCTCCTCCCATCGACGCAGGCGGCCGTGTATGTCCCGGAGGACGGCCTGTGGCCGAACGGGGTGGTTCCATACCGCTTCGACCCCGGCATGGATCTTGCCTCCCAGATCCGCGTGCTGATTGCATTCGACATCTGGGAGCAGGTAGCCAGCGTCGATTTCGTCGAATGGACGGGGGAAGACAACTACGTCACCGTCCGCAATACGCCCGGCGGCGGCGGAAGCTCCTCGGAGGAGGGGATGCAGGGAGGCGAGCAGTTCCTCAATATCCGCCAGGATCTGACCGGGATTACGGACTACGGGCTGGCCCACGAGGTGGGTCATCTGCTGGCGTACTACCATACCCACCAGCGCCCGGACCGTCAGACGTACATCACCTACTACCAGGGTCGCGTCAACGACTGCGGTGCCGGAAACTACAACATCGCATCCGATGCCCTGGCGTATCCGCGCAATCTCATGGACTACGATTCGGTCATGTCCTACGGGGAGTGCATCTTCAACATCTGCAGTCGAACTCTCAACGAGGACTGCCCCTGCGGGAGCGATGACTGCAAACGCTATTTCTTCCCCACCTGCAATCTTTCTGACAGCGAATGCTGCGCTCTGTCAACCATCGACTGCTGCGACGAGGATCCTGAGTCGTGCCGAGTGCTTGAGATCAAGGATGAGGGCGACAGGGCGTTGTTCCAGGCCGGCATGGGCCAGCGCGATCACCTCAGCGAGATCGATGCCCTGGTCATGTCCTGGTTGTATCCCCAGCCAGGCTGGCGGTTCATGGAACTCAATTATCCTGACAGCGATGAAACCGGCACCTTCCATCATCCCTACGTGGGTGTGCAATCTATGCTCGACCAAGCCCCGCAAAACATCACGCTGTGGGCCCAGCCGGCCGTGTATCCCCGGCCGTCCTCGGTTCTGACGAAGCCCATGACCATCAAGGCGGCACGAGGGAGCGTATTGATTCGCTGAAAGCCTACCGTTCTTCCGCCGGTCGTCTGAGACGGTGTGAGAAGCCTTCCTGAAGCCGATGTATCCGGAATTGTCGACCGGCTTGCGCAGCGATCACTTGGTCGGGCGCAGTTACGCGCCGCGTGGTCAGACGCCGGTGATTCGCAGCACCGGCAAGCGGTTCGGCT
>CAYVVX010000381.1:0-5722 GCA_964455315.1 uncultured Planctomycetales bacterium
ATCTCTCATCCGCTGGTCCTCTGAACCTTTGCGTGACGCACAACGAAGCCACCGCCGAACAACCGGCCATCCCCGCTCCCCCTTTCTCAATTCGCCATTCTCAATTCTCGCCAGTTGGATGCTCGACTTATGCCACGTTGGGGTATAGTAGGGGTGACGGCACGTTCGCACGCCGCGATCCCGCCGCATGCCCACGCTTCGCCGTCGATCTGCCGCCGGAGGGAGAAGGAGCCGCACCATGATCATCCGCACCGCGATCTGCCTGTGTCTGATCACCGCCCCCGCCTTTTCGGCCGGCTGGTCCATGAAGGGACGGGACATCCACAATACCGGACGTGCCGATTTCAGCATCCCCGCCGGTCGGCTGAACAGTTCGTTCTTCGACATCTTCCTCTGGCAGAAGCGGACGCCGGGCTCTCCCGGCCAGGGCAACCTCAGCTCCACCTCCATGACCTTCTTCGACGGTGCCGGTCCCGGCGGCGTCGATGTGGTCGTCGGCGGGTATCACTGGCCCAAGGGCGTTCAGGGCATGAACCGGCAGACCGGCGGACTGCTGTGGAACGGCAATCCCGGCGGCGGCGAATCCATCGGCACCAACACTGCCGCCTTCTCGAACGATGGTACGACAGTCTACGTCACCAACGACGCGACCGCGCATCCGTTGATGGCGTTCTCCACCAGCACCGGCCCCGGTGATTTCTGGCACAACGGCGACGATGTGAATCCAAACCACATGGGCTCGTTTTCCCCCCGTATCTCCCCCGATGGCAGGGTCTTTCTGCATTCATGGGTCGACCGTCCGTACGCCGCGCTCGACAACGGCAATTCGCTCACCGAGGTATGGGCCGCCGCCACGCCGGCCGACTGCGGGCTCAGCGACCCGGTGCTGTACAACGATGCCGGCACGCTCCTGGTCATCATCGGCGCGCGGTGGGGCGGTTTGCTCGCCTACGACGGCCTGACCGGCCAGCAGCTTTGGAGCCGGCCGATCGGTGCGACCGTGGACGCGGCCGCCACCGTGGACCCGTCGAACGGAAATGTTTACGTCGCCGCCGGCTCGGATGACATCTACGTCGCCGGACTCGATGCGGATGGCCAGCCGCTCTGGAGCACGCCGGCGCTGAAGCTTTATGACTACAACGGCGGTCCCGATGGTCCGCAGCGGGCCCAGTCCGCCGGCTGCCTGAGCCACGATGGCGCCACCTATTACTTCCAGAGCAATGGCCCCGACGGTCAGGGCCGGCTGTATGCCGTCAATACATCCAACGGCACGCTCAAGTGGTCGTATGATACCGGCAGCAGGGGTTGGGAGATCGTGTCCTCATCGCCGATCGTCACGCCCAACGGCATCGTGATCGTCGGCAACAACGACGGCGGCACCTGGTTCGCGATCCGGGATGCCGGCGGGCAGGGACAGCTCGTCGATTCATTCCAGGCGGCCGATGGCGGCAACGCGCGGGCCAGTGCCACCCTGTCCGACGACGGTCTGCTCTACCTGCCGCTGCGAACCATCCAGACGGCCGGCGCCGCCGGCGGGGAGAGCCCGTCCTACACCGTGCAGAACCTGTTCACCGCCATTGACCTCGCCGCGGGCGCGTCCGCGCGACTCTGGCCGCCGGGCGGACAGCAGGCTGTGGCCGGGAATGGTTCAGTCACCGTGTCATGGGAGCCGCTCCTTGACCCGACCGGACAGTTCGACCACTACGCGATCTACCGCGACACGGCGCCCTTCACGTCCATCGCCTCGCTGACTCCCATCGGCGCCGCCGGCCCTGTCGCCGCGACCCAGTACATCGACAATACCGCCGTGAACGGTCAGGCCTACTACTACGCCGTCACCTCGGTGGCGATCGGCGGTGGCGAGGTGACCGACGTGGCGTCGATCGGCCCGCGCGTCCCCGGAAACGCGAGCGATCTCCAGGTGGTCTGCGTCGCGCGCACGCCGCGTTACCCGCGCTACGCGCCCGATTACACCTACTACGAGATCACCGAGCCGTCCGGCTTCGGGCCCTACGGCTTCTCCGCCGCCACCGGCCTGGGTCAGGGGCAGTCGCCCGCGACGCAACGCTGGCCCAACATCGGCGACCCCGTCACCTTTACCGCGACCATCCGCAATCGCGGCACCAACACCTGGTCGCCCACGATTCATGCCAGTTGGCGGCTGGACGGTGCCGTGGTTGCCGAGCCGGTGCAAACCATCTCGCTGGCCCCGGGGGCGACCACCACCTTCGCCTGGGTGTTCACCTGGGACGGTGCCGATCACGACATCCGCTTTACCATCGAGGAGAGCGACGACCGCCCGGCCAACAACACCCTGGATCTCGCCACCCGCTCGGTCGCGTTCCTGAGCTACATCGATCAGGGCTTCTACCAGGATTATCGCGCATCCACCGCCGGCTATCCCGGCGCCGCGACGGATGATTTCATCGACTGGCTCAATCGCCACATGACCCGCTTCAACGAGCTGTTCGCCGACGCGGGCTGTCCGAAGCGGGTGCACTTTGACGTGCTTGAACTTCTGCCCGACTCCGCCCCCGACCCGGCCGCGAACACCATCGACTTCGCCATCTTCCCCTTCCGCTATCACGCCGGCGACGGCAGTCTTCGCCTGTCCGGCTACTACCACCCGGATGATGACATCGACTACGGCCTGCTTCACGAAATGGGCCATCAACTGGGCCTGATCGACATCTATCAGCTCGATATTCCGCCCGATCTGAACCAGGTGAGCGGGCAGGGCTATTCCGCGCTGCCCGACCTGATGCACGGCGTGTCGCCGCTGATCTCCGCGCACAGCGCCGGCGCCATGACCCTCTGGCAGGACCAGGCCCACGGCTACTACGGGCAGTACCTCTACCGCCTCCCCTCCGAACTCCGCCTGCGGCTGCTGGGCTACGATGGGCAGCCGCTCAACGCCGCCACCGTGAAGATGTACCAGTACTGCGAGCGGCCCGGCCAGGGGAAGCTCATCACCAATCAGATCAAGGCCCAGGGGACGACGGACGCCGCCGGCGAATGGAGCCTCCCCAACGTGCCGATCGACACCGGCATGGTCCCGCCCATCCATACCGGCGACGCGCTCGCCCCCAATCCCTTCGGTTACGTCGCGGTGGTGGGCACCAACGGCGTGCTGCATTTCCGCGTGGAACACGCCGGCGGCGTAGATTACTGCTGGCTGGACATCACCGAGGCCAACATCGCGTACTTCAGCGGCCAGACGGCGACGGCCGTCTTCGAGCGGCAACTCGCCCTCGGCGGGCCGGTCCAGTACGTTCCACCGGCGGACATGGCCGAGCTCAACGCCGGCGACTGGGACACCTGGGCACAGGGCTCCGACCCGCTCAACACCTACGTGGGGGATGACACCACGCGCACGCTGGTCGGCTCCGGCTCCGTCCGCTTCGACACCGACGGCGGCTTCGACACCTACCTCCGCTATCCCCGCAATCAGACCGCGCAGTGGAACCTGCTGGGCGTGCAGACGCTGAACATCAGCTTCTACGCCGTCAACCCCAACTTCAGCTTCCAGGGCGGCAGCCCGTGGATTCGCCTCAAGGACGCCGACGGCAACTGCTTCGAGTACCAGTACTATCAGAACGGCGGCATCGTCGACCTGCTCAACCAGGCGGCCAATCAATGGCGGTCGTACCAGATCCCGATTCAGGCCTCCCCATCGGAAAACAACGACTGGCGCCGCACGGTGCACGGCACGCCCGACCTGGCCCACATTCAGTTCGTCGAGATTCATGCCGACACCTGGGGCTACGGGTTCACGCTCTGGGTGGACGGCGTGGGCTTCTCCCCGCGACCGATTCGCAGCGACTTTGACCGCGACGGCGATGTGGACGTGGACGACATCGCGTTCTTCGACGACTGCTCGACGGGCCCGGCGATCGGTCCCATCGCAACGGGATGCGAACCCGCCGACTTGGACGGCGACGGCGATGTCGATCAGTCCGACTTCGCCGGCGTCCAACGCTGCTATAGCGGCCCGGGCGGCGGGATCATCCCCGACTGCGAAGGACCATGAGCGTTATCGCCGCGGCGAACTGCTTCGCGCCGGCGCTCCGTACCGGTTGACGCCCGAAGATGACATCACCTTGCCCCGCCCGGTATCCTCTCCGCCTGTAGTTTCCGCGGGCTCGCGCCAACGCGGCTTGAAGGCAACCCCTGGTTCAAGGATCAAGCATGAGACGTTTTGCGAACAACCCCATCATCACTCCCGCCGACGTCAAAACCTCGCGGGAGGATTTCGAAGTCGTCTGCGCGTTCAACTGCGGCGCCATCCGATTCGGCGATAAAGTATTGCTGCTCCTGCGCGTCGCGGAGCGGCCCCGGCAGGGCCCGGGCGAGATGGTCTCGCCGCTGCTGGACGAGAACGATCCGTCCCGTGGGATTCAGGTGCTGCGCGTCAAGACCGATGACCCGGCCTTCCAGGCCGAGGACTCGCGCGTCTTCCGGTACAAGGGGCGGATGTACCTCACCAGTATTTCCCATCTCCGCATCGCCCGCAGCCGCGACGGCAGGAACTTTACCGTGGACGCGAAGCCCGCGCTGCTGCCGGCGCGGTCCGACGAGGAGCAGGGCATCGAGGATCCGCGCATCACGAAAC
Organism: uncultured Planctomycetales bacterium; assembly: GCA_964455315.1. GTDB lineage: Bacteria > Planctomycetota > Phycisphaerae > UBA1845 > PWPN01 > CAYVVX01. The sequence continues at coordinate 4,613 of CAYVVX010000381.1, forward strand.
TCGGCGGCCAGTACTACATCAACTACTCGGCCATCTCCCGCCACGGCATCGCCACCTCGCTGGCCGTCACCCGCGACTTCAAGACCTTCGAGCGCCTGGGCATGATCTTCACCGTCGAAAACCGCGACGTGACCATCCTGCCGGAGAAGGTCAACGGCATGTTCGCCGCCTACCATCGCCCGGTGCCGCGCTACTTCGGCGACCCGGACATCTGGTACGCCACCTCACCGGACCTGATCCACTGGGGGAACCACATGCACGTGTGCGGCGCCCGCCCGGGCATGTGGGACGGCTGGCGGATCGGCGGTGGGGCGGTGCCGATCAGGTCGCCCCGCGGCTGGATCTCCATCTACCACGGCGCCGACAGGCAGCAGCGCTACTGTCTCGGCGCGCTGCTCACCGACCTGGAGAATCCTGAGCGGGTCCTGGGTCGCTCCGCGGAACCGATTCTGTCGCCCGAGGCGCCCTACGAGCGCGAGGGGTTCTTCGGCAACGTGGTGTTCACCTGCGGGGCGGTCGACGAGCCCGACGGGCGGGTGCTGGTCTACTACGGCGCCGCCGACGAGCGCGTGGCCGGGGCGGAAACGTCGATCGATGAGCTGCTGGCGTCCATCAGGTGAGCCGGCATCGCCGCGCCGCCCGGCGCTCCTGGAGCCGGCTCCGCAGCATGCGGTGTTGACCGCCGGTGTTGAGGAACTGCCGCTCTCCCGCGCATCAGGCGGCCGTTTCGCGCCGCGTCCGCCCCCCGTGCCTGGCGTTCCGCGAGGGATCGCCTGTCTCCCCCGGGCGTATCGAGCGGGATGCCGCCACGGGGCCGACTTCCGGCGGATCGCGCGTTTTCATTGGCCGCGGCTCCCGGCGGCGTTACACTAGTGAAAGAGGGTCTCCCGGCATACCGCCGGGTACCTGCGATGAGGATGCACCGTGAGTATTGAGCTGCGTTGCGAGAGTTGCGGCAAGATGTTGCGTGCCTCGCGGGAGTCGTACGGCAAGCGGAGCAAGTGTCCCGCCTGCGGCAACGAGGTCTACATCCGTACCCCGCCCACGGAATTGGACGAACTCCCGCTGGCCCCGGAGGACGAGGCCGAGCGCCTGCGCGCCGAGGCTCTG
>CAYVVX010000382.1:0-2154 GCA_964455315.1 uncultured Planctomycetales bacterium
GCGTATAGGGGTCGTCGCCGCGCTTCAACCCGACGGCAAGCCACGCATCATGCCCCGCGGCGCGATAGGCGCGCAGAAGCTGCCGGGCGATCTGCTCGGCGCCGCCGCCCTGGTCGATGGTGCTGACTTGAAGGATGCGCATGATGGGAAAAACGCCAGTCGCCGGTTCAGGTCCGTGAGGGCGTGCGGCCATTCACCGCCGCACAGGATCCGTCCATTCGTGCGTCAATGAATTGACGCACTCCCAAGCTGCTCACCATTCATTCCCCGGCATTCATCACCTAGAAATCCGCGTGTGTATCCCAGGACCGGTCATCGTGACCTTCCTTGCGGAAGGCAATGCAGGTACTGCCGGCTTCCAGCCCCAGGTCGATGTGCGGCGTGCTCATCTCGGGATGGAAGTAGCGGCGCAGTCCGGGCCAGCGCTTGACGGCGTGGTAGACCAGCCGTTCCTTCCTGGTGAACCACTTCTCCACGCGGTCGACGAAGCAGCGGTACACCGAGTAGCGGCGGTTGGTGGCGATATAGCGGCAGAGCTTCTTGACCGGGATCATGTTGGGGTCGTCCAACGCCACCACGCCGCCGACCTTGAGCATCCGGTCGACCAGGAAGAAGTCCACCAGGGCGTAGTCGAAGGTGTGCCAGCCGTCGATGAACGCGAAATCAAGCTGGACGCCGCGTTCCTCCAGCCTGGGCAATGCCATGTGAGCCGGCTGCTCGTGAAACTCGACCAGTTCGCCGTGTCCGGCCTCGCGAAGATTGTTGATGCCGATGCCCTTGTACCATTCGTGCTGATAGGGGTCGGCGATGTAATGCCGCTGCCCGCCGGTCTCGCGGAGGGCGTCGCAGATCCACATCCCGGAAACGCCGAAGCAGCAACCGGTCTCCAGCGTCACCCTGGCATCCAGGTCGCGGATGATCCGCTGCAGAAACTGCCCCTTGTCCGGCGAGATGGACGAGTTGAGCTGGACCCGTTCGCCGCGGTCGGGCGTGTGCACGTAGCCGGTGCGGACGATTTCTTCGAGTACTGGATTCATCTGCGTCTGAACCTCACCAACGTTCACGGGTGCCAGGTCACATCCGGGCGAGCTGCCACCGCCGCGTATCCAGGTTGTGCGCGCAGACACTGCGCGGATGCAGCAGCCGCAGCCGCCCCGCCAGCCGCCGCAGCGGCCCGCGAAGATGGGGCACAACCCGGGCTCGAAGCATCGATTCCCACCGCGCGTAGGGCCTGCCGCCGTGGCGGGTGAGCACCTCGCGAGCCTCGGCCAGGTACGCCGCCATGTGCCGGGCGGTCTTCTGCTCGCCATGCACCCGGAAGCCGGCCAGGGGCGTCTTCACACCGTACAGTTCGGCGTGTTCATAGAACCTGGCCCACAACTCGAAGTCGCCGGCCAACCGGTAACGGGCGTCGATGAAACCCCCGGCCCGCTCCCACAGGGATCGCCGCCAGAAGGTCGACTCCTGCTGAATGAAACCGCGGGCGAATCCGCCGCTACCGGGCAGGTGTTCGCCGCGCAGAAAACCGCCACGGCTGAAGCCGTCCAGCGTCGCCGACTTGATCACCCGCCCGTGCTCATCCCAGAACAGCGGGCAGAGCGTGGTCAACCATTCGATCTGCGGGAACTCCGCGAAGATCTCGGCCACCACCGCGAAGGCCCACGGGGTGTACATGTCGTCGGAGTTGATCCAGGCCATGACCTCGCCGGAGGTATGGGTGAAGCCGCGATTGATGGCGTCGTATTGCCCGTTGTCGGGGCAACTCTCCCAGTGCGCCAGGCGGTCGGCGTGGCGGCGGATGATCTCCGCGCTGCCGTCGGTCGACCCGCCGTCCATGACCACGTATTCGATCCGCGGCCCGGTCTGCTCCAGCACCGAGCGCAGGGTCTGTTCCAGGTAGGAGGCCTGCTGGAACGATGGTGTCACGATGGAGAAAGTCGGGTCGCTCATGCGGACACCGCCTCCAGTCGCCTGCCGACCAGGTCGGCGAGTTTCCGATCCTGCTCGGAGCGCTGCGCGGCGCTGGCGTAATGATGGTGGCGGCGAAACGGGCCGTCCTCGCGGACAAAGGCGATGTCGAGCTGGGCCAGGGCGTTGTCCAGCGGCCGGTAGGCAAGCCCACAGACGTCGTAGGGCACGAAGCCGCGCTCGCGC
>CAYVVX010000382.1:2164-5713 GCA_964455315.1 uncultured Planctomycetales bacterium
GTCAGGCCCGTCACGGAAGAACCGAAAGCAGGAAATTTCCAGGAGAAGGTAACCGGCCTGCTCCAGCACGGCTTCCGCGCCGGCGAGGACATCCAGCTCCGCCCCCTGCACGTCGATCTTGACCAGGTAGGGCCCCGGGGCGTTCAATGCCGGCAGCAGCGTCTCCAGGGTGATGCAGTCGATCTCGCGGGGCACGCCGTTGACGCCGCTTTCCTCGCCTTCGACATAGAGGGACGAACCGAACAGGTCGGCATGGACGTTGATATGCGTGCGCCCAGTGCAGGCCGCCGCGGCCGCGGGCACATGATGAGCCTGGGGCAGCTCCGCGGTCAGCTTCCGCAGTGCCGATGCGTATTCAGCCAGCGGCTCGATGAGAACATTCGTCGCCTCCGGGAAGACCGTGTGAGCCAGCCGGGTGAACGATCCCAGGGCGGCTCCGACGTCGACCACCGTGCCGGGCCGGAAGCCCACGTCCCGGGCATGCTGCAGAAGCCCGGGCATGGTGTCCCGCCGGGGTGGAACATACACCTGGGGTGCGGTTTTGCGGCGCAGCTCGAGCCCGAGCCGATCCAGCGGCGTGTCAATCCAGCCCTTGAGTCGCGATGCCAGGCTCATACCGTGGATCCCGCGCGAACCCCAGACCACTGTTCCAGAAGACGTTCCATCGCTTCGCCGTCAACATCCCGCACCAGCATGCGCGGCAGGCGGAACGCATCAGCCTCCACCTCGACCGGTCCCGGCTCATTGGCACAGGCCCGCGCGAATCCCGCCCGGCGGACCGCCCTCACCGTCGCCGCCGAATAGTCGTAGCGGGTGCCGAACGGATACGAGAAGCTCGTCACCGGGCGGTTCAGCATCGACTCCAACCTCGCCTTGCTCAGCCGCACTTCCCGCTCCTGCTCCACGTCGCTCAATACTGACAGCACCGGGTGCGTCAGGGTGTGGGCACCGATTTCGACCAGGTCGCCCGCCCCCAGAGCAGTCAACTCCTCCACGGTCACGGCCCGGTTCGTCGGTCGGCCCGCCGCGTCCATGCCGGTCTGCTCGCGCAGCGAGGTCAAGACGACCTCCCGATGCTCCGCGCTCAACGGCCGGAGCAGCCCGCAGACCTCCTGGTAGGTCCGCTGCCGGGGCGACGGCGGATCAGCAGACAGCACATTCCATGTATCGGCTGCCGGGTTAGCGGACTCATGCTCGGACAGGGACCATTCCCGGACCTGTCCGGAGACGCTCAGGCAGAGCCTCCCAGGCGGCCTGACCGGCTCCAGCAGCAGCCGTTCCAGCTCATCCCACCAGAATTCGCGGTCGGACCCGACCTGTCCGGCGGTGACGAACACCGTGGCGGGCACGTCGAACGCTTCCAGCAGCGGACGAGCGTCGCGCAGGTTATCGGAATAGCCGTCGTCGAAGGTCACGGCGACAGCCCGCGGTGGCAGCGAACCCGCGGCGGCGGCGGCGGTCATGGCCGCGAGGCTCATCGGCTGGCCGTGGCGACGGATCATCTCCAGATGCTCGCGGAAGCGCCCCGGGCTCACGGCCATCAGTTGCGGATCGCGGGGCAGGTCGGCGACGCGATGATAAAGCAGAATCAGGCCCTGTCCGCGCGGGTTTGCCGGGCGGCGGAACCTGCGCCGTAAGGTGGTGATGATCGCACTCATGGCTTCACCGCCACAAGGACGAAGTTGGCCGGCATCCGCTCGAACGGCAGCAGCACGTCGAGCCCCCGTGCGGCCACGTTGACTGCGGCGATCAGCGGCGCAAACACCAACTGCCGCGAGGGTACCAGTTGCGCGGATCGCTCCGGCTGCGGCGCGGTCAACACCAGGTTCATGGCCAGCGCCAGGGCGAACGCGCTGAACAGGCGGCCCTGCACGCGGATGGACTCAACGCGCAGCCCCGCGTCGGCCGCCAGCGCGGCGAGCCCGCCGGGCGTGAAGCGGCACAGATCGTAGGGTTCGCTGTGCAGCGGAGAGGCGTGCGGCACGGAGACGATCGCCCGGCCTCCAGGCTTGAGCAGCCGGGCGACTTCGCTCATCACCCGGTCGGGTCGCCGCACCTGCGAGAGCACCTGGCTGCACAGGATGCCGTCGAGGGATGCATCCGCCAGCGGCACCGCCTCCGCGCTGGCCCCCGCCCGCCGGAGCCCGCGACCGTTGTGCCGCGGCAGTGCGGCCGGGTAGTCGATCGCGATGAAGTCGTCGATGTGCGGTCGGAAGAGATCGTAGTACGGGCTGGCCCCGGCACCGAGGTCGGCTATCCGGCCGTGCATCTGCGGGGCCAGTTCCTTCAGCACCTGCACCAGCGGCCGGACGATCACCCAGTTGTAATTGAACACGGTGTTGTGGGGATGAATGCCCAGAAGTCTTCTCAACAGCCGCGCCAGCATGTTTCCTTCAGCCCGGTGAGTCACCGGGCAGGCCGGCCTGGCCGCGGCGGGCGCCGGCGGCATCGCATTCAGGGCATGGCTGGTCGATTGCATCATCGTGTCGTCCGCGCAGCTCACCCCGGGTCAGACGCCCGCCGGTTCAAGTCGCTTTTCCACATCGGTTTCACTGAGAGATTCCCGCACCCGCCACATACGTGCGTAGACGTCATGCAGCCCCGTGACCAGCCGGTCGGCCTGGGCCTGCAGGTACGCCGACCAGTGCCCGCGTGTCGCGATCAGCTCGCTGAAGATGCCCGCCCCGCGCTCGACTTCCAGATCCCGCCAGGCCATCGCCTGCCGCTGGTAATCGATCCGCTGCAACAGGCTGTGCACCTTGCCGGTCTGCCCGGTGTAGTCGATCGACACGAACGGCACGCCCAACGCCATGCAGAACAGGTGGCCGTGGTAGCGCATGGCGACGCCGGCGTCGCAGCGCTGAATACGGGACAGCAGGTCATCCAGAGGCAGGTACGCCCGCTCGACATACAGCCGCCCGGCCGGTGGCAACGCGTCGGCGATCCGCCGGTTGAACAGCCGGTCGTCCCCGCCGATCCACACCGCATGCATCGCCAGCAGATCGATCCGGGCATCGTGCTCGCAGCCGATGCGATCGAGCAGCGCGGCGAGCTTCACGGCCGCATCATGGTTCGACGCGACCAGTTCGCCGGCACGCAGCTCCGGGGTGTACTCCGCGCTGTTGGCCCGCAGCAGCCCCGCGACGCGCAACTCACCTACCGCTTCTCTCGCTTGAGGGTGCAGTGGATTCGCCGCCACCCAGCGCCGCAGGTACGCCAGCGCCGGATCGCATGCCACCGCCAGCGGTGCCGATGCGCCGAGCTGTCGGGCCAGTACGCGACTGTCATGATCGCGCAGGAAGCCCGCCGTGGTCAGCCGGCAGATGGCCGCGACCTGCCTGCGGATGCGCTCACTGTGCAGCGGGCCGACGCCGCACCCGAACAGGATGCGGGCCTTGCGCTGGCGGTCGGCTTCCACGAAGATGCGCCAGACCTGCCTGGTCTCGTTGATCTCCTCGAGCGGCCCGCCGCCGACGATGACTGCGTCGACCGATCCGATCAGCGCGGGGTCGTGGGCGTCGTCGAGATCGACCAGCCCGATCCCGCCCA
>CAYVVX010000383.1:0-5705 GCA_964455315.1 uncultured Planctomycetales bacterium
TGGTCGGCCATGATCTGGGCGCAGCGGCCTCTGCAAACCGCCCGAGTGTAAAGCAGATCGGAGGTACGCTCATCGTGAATGATGAGCTCGTCCAATTCGGCCAGCCGAGAGTCCAGTTGCTCTCGATCCGAGCGATTCGCGGCGCTTTGTAGCAGCATGAACAGGTGAAGGGCGCAGATGGCACGTCGGTCCCGTTGTGGGATCAACTCGGCCCGGGCGAGGAAATCTTCAGCGACATCGGGACGCCCCGTATCGAGTCCCGCAGAGGCGCCCTCAAGGAGCATCAGAACCTGTTGCCGCAGATCGAAATCCCGATTCAGCGCAACCACCCCCAATGGGTCGTGCACGCCCGCGGGCGGGTTCGGGATCTCGGTCGGCGGCGGCGTGATCGGTGGCAGGGCCTCATTGATGATCTCAATCGCCTCGGCCTGCCCCCCCAGCGCCACCAGCGTCTTGATGGCCAGCATAAGATCGCCGCGGCCACAGCTTCCGGAGCGTAATCGGTCAAGGAGCAGTGCCGATCCCCGCTCTGGCTCTCCGACATCGAGTAGCAGTTGGGCGGCGAGGACGAAGGCGCCGCCTTCTCCTTTCCGCGCTGACCGAATGATCGCCTCAGTATGCTGCTCTACCTCTTCGCCGGTGCCCAATTGCAAACATGCATAGCCGGCGCAGAAATGCAGCAATGAGCGGGTCTGGCTTGGGCTTGAGCCGGTCAAGGCGGCTTCGGCGACATGGACGGCCTCTTCGTGCCGACCGAGCTGCAGGAGCCGATGGGCGATGACTCCTTGGTTTCTGCCACGGTTGATGACGCGGTCGAACCAAGCCATCGGAAGGCGGGAGGCGTTGAGATCCAGGGCCGCTTGGAGCGCTGCGCGGTCATCGCCTTCGGCACAGGTGAGATTCACGCGCCGAACCAGACGGCGGTAGGCCGGCCAGGTCAGCAGGCAAACCAGCCCGAAAGCGGCAATGACCACGAAAGGCCAGGAGATCGACGCGACGATCGGGTGAATCACTGTGTGCATGTCCCGTAGTTGCCCCCATCACCACGGCGGGCATTGTAGCGGCAGAAGGTGGAAAAACCAGCGACCGCCAACGGCCGGCGCTGCACCGTTGGTCGTGAGGACAGATCGGCGAAACCGCGCAGGTCGTGTTCACACCCGACACATGCACGCCCCGATGTGGCGACGTCAAGGCGATGTAGCGATGGCTAATACTCGCGGCGCTGGCGGGCGGTGGGGATGTTGAGCTGCATGCGATACTTGGCGATGGTGCGGCGGGAGACGTCGATGCGCTCCTTCTGGAGTTTCTCGGCGATGACGTCGTCGGAAAGCGGGTTTGTCTTGTCTTCCTGATCGACGATCTGCTGCACGCGGGCCTTGACACTGTCCCAACTGGTGGCTTCGCCGTTGCCGCCGTCGGTGCCGCCGGTGAAGAAGTAGCGCAGCGGGAAGATGCCGCGCGGGGACTGGAGGTACTTGTCGGCCACCGTGCGGCTGATGGTGGATGGGTCGCAGCCGAACTTCTCCGCGAGCTCACTCATGCGCAGGATCTTGAGGCCGGCAGCGCCGATGTCGAGGAAGTCGCGCTGCCGCGTGACCACCTCCTGGGCGACTTCCAGCAGCCGGTTGCGCCGGTACTGAATGGCGTCGATCAGGGCGCCGGCGGATTCGAGGTTCTTGCGGACGAAGTCGCGGGCGTCCTTGGCCTGGGTGCGGTCGGTCAACATGCGGCGGTAGGTGTCGGAGATGCGCAGTTGCGGGCTGTTGCCGCGGGCCAGCCGGACGACGTAACCCTCGCCGTCTTCGGCGTAGTCCACGATGACGTCGGGAGTGATCGAGGGGACTTCGCGGTCGACCACCAGCGAGCCGGGGCGTGGATGCAGCTTGCCCAGCGTCCGCACGGCGGCCTTGATCTCGTCCATGGACCGGCCGGTGGCCTTGGCGATGGCCGGAAAGCGGTTCTTCTCAATGTCGGTCAGATGATGCTCGACCAGGAAGCGGGTCAGGTCAATGTCGGTTTCGTCCTCGTCATCGAGGCTGTCGAGCTGGAGCAGCAGGCATTCGCGCAGATCGCGGGCCCCGATGCCGGCCGGCTCCAGGGTCTGGACCCAGTTGAGAGCCTCGTCCATCTCCTGGAGCGTGAACGGCGGGCGGGCCTGGTCGGCGATCTGCTCCAGCGGCGTGCGCAGGTATCCGTCGTCCTCCATGAAGTTGATGACCAGCTGCACCGCCTGGCGCATGCGGGCGTCGATCTCCAGGAAGCTCACCTGGTGCTGAAGGTATTCGTTCAGCGACTCGGGACGGCAGGCGGTGTTGGCCATGGCGTCCATCTTGGCGTCGCGTTCCTCGCCGCCGCGACGGGCCCGGCCGTACTGCTGGTCGCTGTCGTCGAAGTCGTACTCGCGGGACATCCGTTCGAGGCGGGAGAAACCCTCGGCCTCGTGCTGGGACTCAGCCGCGGGCCCACCCTCGCCGCCCAGGGGATCGGTCTCGGCGCGGATGGGCTCGTCAACCTGCTGGGGCTCGTCCTCCAGGGCGGGATTGCGCTCCATCTCCTCGCGAATCTTGGCTTCCAGGGCCATCAGCGGGAGCTGGAGAATGTTCATGGACTGGATGAGCTGGGGCGTGAGCCGCTGCTCCTGGCGCAGTCCGAGGCTGAGATGTTGTGACATCGAGTGCGACATTGTTGCAGGAATTATACCTTATCGGCGCGGTTCTGGCATCAGGCTTGCTAGCGATCGACCCGATGCCGGGTTACCGGGACACCAGCACGAGCGTTTGAGCAGGAATTCAAGTCACATTTTTGTTCGCCCGGTGATGGCCGCTTCGAGCATGGCCCGGGAGGCGTACTGGACCTCAGAGCCGACGGCCAGTCCGCGGGCGAGGCGGGAGACCTGCACGCCCAGCGGTTCCAGGACCGTGTGGATGTACAGGGCGGTGCCGTCGCCTTCCATGGTCGGGTTGGTGGCCAGCAGAACCTCGCGGACGGAGCCGGTCTTGACCCGATCGACCAGGGCGCCGATGGTGAGGTCGCCGGGTTCGACGCCTTCCAGGGGGGCGATGTGGCCCATGAGCACGTGGTAGACGCCGGGGATGAGCCCGGTCTGCTCCAGCAGCATGAGATCCTTGGGCTGTTCCACCACCACGACGAGGGCCTGGTCGCGGCGCGGGTCGGTGCAGATGGCGCAGGGGTCGGCCTCGGTCAGGTTGAAGCAGCGCGAGCAATGGCGCAGGTTCTGCTTGACGTCGCGGATGGCGGCGGCGAGCTGCAGGGCCTCGGCCTTGCCGGCGCGGAGCAGGTGAAACGCGATCCGTTCCGCGCTGCGCGGGCCGATGCCGGGCAGGCTTTCCAGCTCGCTCATCAGCCGCTGGAGTGACTCCGGAATCCCCGACCGCGGATCGCTCACCGCCTCACCCGCCCTGCCCGAGCATGTCGGTCAACCCGGGGATGTTCATGCCGCCGGTCAACTGGGCCATCTCCGACTTCATGGCATCGTGGGCCTTCCGGGTGGCGGCGCCGACGGCGGCGGTGACCAGGTCCTCGAGCAACTCGACGTCGCCGGCGGCCTGGGGGTCGATCTTGATCTGCATCAACTCGCCCTTGCCGTTGACGGTGGCCTTGACCAGGCCGGCGCCGGCGTCAGCGTCGTAACGCTGGAGGGCCAGCGTCTCCTGCATCTTCTGCATGTTCTCCTGAAAGGCCTTGGCCTGCTTGAGCATGCCCGCGAGATTGCCCAGTCCACCGAACATTCGTGCTCCTTTGAGAAGCGCTTGCCGCAATGGCTGGTAGCCGCGGCCGCAACGGTTCTGTCATTTGATCTTGTCGACGTTCACCAAGGTGCCGTTGAAAAGGTCCATCGCCTCGCGGACCAGGGGGTCCGCGGTGGCCTGCCGCATGTCGTCGCCGGTCACGTTGTTGCGGGAAGGGGCGGGCGCAGCCGGCCCGGGGGTTCCCTTGCCGGGCGGGGGTGCCGCCCGGCGGCGGTCCGGCTCAGGCGCGGCCTGACCTGCCGGAGCGGGGAGCGGGCGGGCGGGCGGAGCCGCCGGTCGCGGGGCCGGCGGCGGCGGCGGGGCTACTTTTTTTTTTGCGTCGTCGCCGCCGGTTCCCAACCGATCGATCACCCCCTGCAGCGAAGCATAGGGCACGGCGCTGGCCATCCGCACCACCGCCGCTTCGGCCAGGGCCCGGGCCAGCGAGCTGGAGCGCACGTTGCGGCGCAGATCCTCCAGCAATGCCAGCATGTACACGCAGGCCTCCGGTTCGATCCGTTTGGCGAGGGCCTGCAGTTCCTCGCGTACCGCGCCGGACGCCTCGACCAGCGGCGTCTCAGCGCCGCAGACCCGCAGCAACATGCAGGCCCGGACCTGTTCGCCGAGCGACTCGGCCATCTGTTCCAGGCTGTAGCCGGCGGAGAGGCAGTCATCCAGCGTGGCCAGGGCGCCCGCCGGGTCTCGATCCGTGATCTGGGCCAGGAGGCGGGTCAGCGTCTCGTCGTGCGGCGCGGGCAGGATGTCGTCGATCATCTCGACGGTGAGATGTTTCGCCCCGCTGGAGAGCAACTGGTCGAGCAGGCTCAGGCCGTCGCGCATGGAGCCGTTGCCCAGGCGGGCGACGCGGCGGAGAACGGCGTCGTCGGCCTCGATGCCCTCGTCCTTGAGGATCTCGCGGAAGTGGCCGGCGATGCGGTCGGCGCTGATGTTGCGGAAGTCGAAGCGCAGGCAGCGGCTGTGAATCGTCGCGGGCACCTTGTGCGGCTCGGTGGTCGCGAGGATGAACTTCACGTACCCGGGCGGCTCCTCCAGCGTCTTGAGCAGGGCGTTGAACGCATTGGTGCTGAGCATGTGCACTTCGTCGATGATGTAGATCTTGAACCGCGACCGCGCCGGGCGGTAGTTGGCGTTGCTCCGTAATTGGCGGATGTCATCCACGCCAGTGTTGCTCGCCGCGTCGATCTCGATCACGTCGATGTCCTGCCCCTCGGCGATGGCGGTGCAGGACTCGCACTTGCAGCAGGGCGAAACGGTGGGCCCGTCGGAGGTGTGGCAGTTGAGCGAGCGGGCCAGGATGCGGGCGGCGGAGGTCTTGCCCACCCCGCGGGTGCCGGTGAAGAGGTAGCCGTGGTGGATGCGCCCGCTGGTGATGGCGTTCTTCAGCGTGGCGGCGACGGCCTCCTGGCCGACCAGGGTGTCGAAGGTCCAGCTTCGGTATTTTCTGGCCAGGACAGTGTACGCCACGGTCTCACCGCTCCGCTGTCACGGGCGCCGCCGGGGCTCGCCGCGGTCCGGCACGCAGGCCTGACCGGGCCACCCGGGGCGGATCGCCGATCATCGTCAACACAGCAGACCGCATGGAGGGCCAGGTGGACCAAGGCACATGGAACGCGCCGGCTGGGCTGCTGCGTTTCCGTCCTGACCCGTTGGCCACCGGCTCCATTGCATGGGACCCGGCCCTCGATGCGGTCGGCATGCGAGATCAGGGGATTGTAATCGGATGGCGTGGGGATTCCAGTCGGGGGTGCACCGGGCGCCGGTGTGGGCCTGTGACACCTTCGGCGAGCGTTGTGGCTTCCTCACGCCCGGAGGGCGCTCGATGGTTGTCAGGGGGCGAGTGAGGCGCAGCCGAGCCGACCCCTGGTGGCCGGGTCACTTCTGTTTTTTCTTTCTCGCCCGGAGGGCGAACGAAGAGGGCCACGGCGAAAGTCGTCG
>CAYVVX010000384.1:0-5696 GCA_964455315.1 uncultured Planctomycetales bacterium
ACTTGAGCCGCAGGTCCTCGTTGGCCTCCACGTGATCGGCCACCTCGAACGGCGGGGTCTGCGACTTGCTCAGCAGGTCCACCTCGTGAATGCTGACCTCGATGGCGCCGGTGGGCAGCTTGGGGTTGACGTTGTCGCCGCGGCTGATGACCTCGCCGCGTACCACGACGCAGTCCTCCTTGCGGAGGGCACGGGCCCGCTTGGTGGCCTCGGGGTCGGTGTCCACGTTGAACCGGCACTGGGTGAGACCGCCGCGGTCGCGCAGGTCGATGAATACCAGGTTGTCGCCGTGGTCGCGGTAGTTGTTGACCCAGCCGGCCAGGATCACGGTCTTGCCGATGTCGCCCTCGCGCAGGGCGCCGCAGTCACAGGTTCGTTGATGATAAGGGATGGCCACAAAATTCTCCTGAATCCTCATCGCCGCCCGGCGGGTCGGGCGTGCGGTGGCTGATGTTCGCACCGATGTCGTCGGCTCAGAGCCGGGAGAGTGTAAAGAGTATCATCAGGGGGTGCCAGCGGCCTTGCCCACCGCCGGCGACGGCAGGTCAGGCATCATTCGACCGGCAACCGGTGAGGCCGCGCGCGAGGGCGGGTCGCCGGTTGCCGATGCTCCTCCGAATGATCGCCGAGTGACGCCTCATACGCGGATGATATCGACGGGACCACCGCCGGGCAAGGATCATGACCGGCGGCAGGGGGGTCGATCCGGCCTGATTATGAAGTTCTCAAAGGAATCTTGTTCCATCCACAGAACGGACAGATGGCTCATAACCTGTTGTTTTTCAGTCATTTGTGGGCTGGTTGCTCGAGGTGGCCAAGGTCCAGCGGCGACCAGGCTCTTGATCAAAATGTTCGACCGGTTACAATCCCCCTCATGCCGAGGCAGCCTGCCACGACCGAGGGGCAGATTGGCGTTACAGACCAGGTGCTGGTGGCCCTTCGCCGGATCATCCGGGCGATCGATCTCCATTCCCGCACCCTGGTCACCCGCTTCGGCCTGACCGGGCCGCAGTTGACGCTGCTGCGGGCGCTTCCCGCGGGCGGTGAGCGATCCGTGGGCGATCTGGCCAAAGCGGTGAGCCTCAGCCATGCGACCACCACCGGCATCGTCGAACGCCTCGGAAAGGTCGGGCTGGTTCGACGCGTCCGGTGCGACCAGGACCGTCGGCGTGTCCTGGTGTCGTTGACCCCCGACGGGGAGAAGGCACTGGCGCAAACGCCCCCGATGCTCCAGGAGCATTTCATTGCCGAGTTCGGCCGGCTGGAGGACTGGGAGCAGACCCTGATCCTGTCGTCGCTTCAGCGGATTGTCTCGTTGATGGAGGCGCGTGAGCTGGACGCCACGCCGATGCTGGCGACGGGCCCGCTGGATGCTCCGATCGAGGGCATCCGGGCCTTTCTGGCGCCGGTGGACAGGCAGAGGAAGCAGACCGGGCAGAAGAGGATGACGCGAGCGCGGGACTGACCAGCCGATGATGTTCTGAACTTGGTTCCATTCGCCGAAGTGCGGCGGTGCCGTCTGGCCGTGTGCCGGGGGCACCCCACCTGTTTGAAAGGAGACCGTGATTTTGCCGGCAGAAGTTACCCCCCTATGGAAGCAGAGTCTGAAACGTATCCCCTGCCGCGTGCAGGCCCTTCGCCTGCCCGAGCGGCACGAGCGCGAGTTGTCGCAGGACCAGGAATGGTGTGAAGTGGTAATCGGGGGGCAGGCCAGGCGTCTGCGTTTTCACGATTACTCGGACATTTACGGCATTCCCGGTCTGTACGAGCGGCTCTTCTACGAGCGGCTCAAGTGTACCTCCCCCGGCCGGGTCTGCGGCCTGCTCGCAGACGTTCTCCAGGACTGGCCGGAGGAGCCCGAGGATCTGCGCGTGCTCGACCTGGGTGCGGGCAACGGCATGGTCGGCGAAGAGCTGAAGGAACTCGGCGCCGACTACGTGGTCGGCGCGGATATCATCCCCGAAGCGAAGCAGGCGGCGCTGCGCGACCGGCCGGGCACCTACGGGCAGTACTACGTCAGCGACTTCACCGATCTGCCCGAGCAGGACGAGGAGCGGCTGCGGGCCAGGTCGCTGAACTGCCTGAGCACCGTGGCGGCGCTGGGTTTTGGCGACATCCCGCCACGGGCCTTCCTCAAGGCTCTGGACCTGATTGCCACTCCGGGGTGGATCGCCTTCAACATCAAGGAAGACTTCCTCAGCGAGAAGGACAGCACCGGCTTCTGCAAGCTGATCCGTTCGCTCAGCCGCCGCGAGGTGATCCAGATCCAGGCGTATCGGCGCTACCGTCATCGCTTCCACAGCGACGGCCGGCCGCTGCATTACGTGGCCATGATCGCCCGAAAGCTCAAGGATGTGCCGGACGCACAGATGGCGGTTTGAGAGGCGCTTGCATTCGATTGCTCAATTGGCCAGCGGCTCCGGCTCATCGCCGGTCAGCTCGAACGTCTCGCCTTCGGGTTGCTTGAGATTCTCGACGTGATCGGTGATCAGCAACTTGCTGAACGGCGACGGACCGCTCGCCGGCTTACGGACGTAGAGGAACCGAAGCTGCAGGCCGTCGATGTTCGAGGCGGCGATGAGCGGCTGAGCGGGCTGGCCTGAGCCCCTGGCCGCGTCGCGCGTGTCCAGCCTTACACCCCAAAGTTTGATATCACGAAGATCTCCGGGTTCATGGCCGCGAAGGATGCAACCGGCGGAGGCGTTGGCCTGCACGCGATCGAAGAGCACGTCTTGAATGTCCGTGCCTCGGATTCTGATGGGCCAGCCGCAGTCGTAGTGATCTTTGGCCGGATTCGTGAGCCTCAGGGTGGTGTCACGGAACACGATCCTTTGGATTTGTCGGCCCGCTATGAGCACACCTTGTAGTGGCCCAATGACGTCACAATCCTGAACCAGCACGTCGGAAACGAGATCTCCGATGCCAATGCTCTCGGCGCTGGACAGTACAACGACTTCACGCAGTGAAACGTCCTGGGTCAGCGGTTGCGATGCTTTCGAGACGCTGTGGCCTTGGATGGCGACGCCGCCCGCACCCGATAAGAATGATCGCCACACGCTGACGTTACAGCTGTTCAATACCTGCAGCCCACCGTCGTGCTCCTCGAAGTTCGAGAGCTTGCGTATTCGCTCGATGCGCACGTGTTCACTGTCGCGAATGGTTAGAGACTGGTACTGATGCCCGCGCAGAGTCAACTCGCTGATGCCGATGTGCCTGCTCGACGAAACAGCGATGAGAGGCTTGCCGGAGACATGGCCCTCGATCATTCCGGGCCCGCTCACCGAAGCGTTCTCCACGCCGTCAAAGTAGATGACTGGGAGGTGCCGCCGCTCATAATCATACTCCGCGAAGATCCGCGTGCCGCGGCTGAGATATAACTCCACGCCCGACGGGATGCGCAGGGTGGTGACGCGATAATCGCCGTTGGTCACGAAAACGAGGTTCCTGGCCGGATCGGCCGCGGCCGCATCGAGGGCCTTCTGGATCGGTTCGGTGACATCCTTCATCCCCGTCACAAGCCCGTAGTCGGAGGCGTTGACCACGTTGTTCTGTTCGGTGTTGGGGGCATCCTTCCGCCAGGGCACGAGGTGGATCAGCAGCCAGGCGGATACGCCGTTGACGCTCAGCGGGATCAGCCGGGGGCCTTCCTCGGTGATGGTCAGCTTCATGTGGCGGTCGTCGACGGCGACCGCCCCGTCCGCATAGCGCGGAGGCACGACGCCGCCCGCGAAGGCTGTCCCTTCCGGTAACGTGATCGTCAGGTCGACGGGGTCGCGGAACCACGAATGCGTGTAGTAGACGTCCGGACCCATGTCGCCCTTGGCGCGGACCACGGGCAGATCCGCGTCGCCGGCCGCCACGGTGATCGGGGCGGACTCCTCGTTGTAGGTGAGGTAATACACCTCTGGCCGCAGCCGGGTCCCCTCGCGAATCAGGTGCTGGAAGTACTCCTCCACATTGGTGTAGCCGTCGTGATCGGCGTCACCGCTGCCGTCCGCCGGATCGTCGGCATCGAAGCCCATGGCCAGTTCCCAGTCGTCGGGCATGCCGTCGCCGTCGCGGTCGGACGGGGCATCCCCGGGCTCGATGGTGGGATAGCCGCCCACCTCGTTGGGTCGGTCGATCTTGCCGCCCATGCGCAGCCGCGTATCGCGGATGATCCGCAGGTCCACCTCATCCCGCCCCGGCAGCGTCGCCCCGGCGAATCGCAGTACCTGCTCGCAGGCCGTGTCAGCGTCGGAGGTCGTCACCACCGGCGTCGGGAACGGCTGCATCGTGCGGTGGGCCGCCTCGGGTGCCGCCACGATGGTCTCCCATTCCGGCAGGCTGTCGGTCGGCCGCTGCGGGCTGCGGTTGCCCAGCGTGAAGATGCGGCCCATGCCGTCGGCCTCCTCGCAGATGGCCAGGATGTTCCGGCTGGCCGGCCCGCGGCGGTACGTGTTGCCGATGAAGTTGACCTCCGGGTCGCGGCTGAAGGTGCCGGACAGGAATCCCCAGTCGTAGACCACGTTGTTGACGAAGTCGTGCAGCCCGCCCTGGATGCGCGGATTGCGGCTATTGCAGTGGGCCAGCAGGTTGTGGTGGAGGGTCGTCCGGGTCGGCCCGCCGCTGAGGATCAAGGCCATGCTGTGCGAGCGATCCTTGCCGATCTGCTCCCTGGTGAACGGCGTGCGCAGCGATTCCGAGACGATGTTCCACGAGAAGGTCACGTCGTGGGCGGGCGTGCGGATGCCCACGCCCTCGTCGATCGACCAGCTGAACGAGCAGTGATCCACCACCACGCTGTACGTGTCGTCGCCGCTGATCTGCAGGGTGTCCTGGGTGTCGAACTCCTCGTTCAGACTGGGGCCCAGCCTGGAGCGGAGGAACCGGATGATCACGTCGTGGGTGTTGACGTAGAGCCCGGCGTCACGGAGCAGGATGCCGCCGCCGGGGGCGGTTTCGCCGGCGATGGTGACGAACGGCTCGGTGATCCGCAAGTGGCTCTGGAGACGGATCTCGCCGCCCACGCGGAAGACGACGATCCGCGGGCCGGGGGTGGTCACGGCCTCGCGGAAGCTGCCCGGCCCCGCATCGTCGAGCGTGGTGACCGCGATGACCCGTCCGCCGCGACCGCCGGGCGTCTGGCTGCCGAACCCTTCCGCACCGGGGAAGGCCGGCAGGGCACCGGCGGCGGAGGCGGTGCAGGCCAGCGCCAGAAGCAGGCCGGGTACAGAGCGGCTGGTGGATGAGGGGATCATGAGGCGATATATAGGGGGCGCGACGCCGGTCGGCAAGACCCGGGTCGGTCCTGCTCGCGGGCGACTTGTTCCCCGCATCATCGGCCATATAATACCGCACATGGCATCACCCGCGGGCGGAGTTCCCGCGGTCAATTGGAGGTTCGCATGTCGCATTATATCGCCGAGCCGTGCATCGGAACCAAGGATACCGCCTGTGTGGCCGTCTGCCCGGTGGACTGCATCCACCCGACCAAGGAAGAAGAGGATTTCGCCACCGCCGAGATGCTCTACATCGACCCCGATACCTGCATCGACTGCGGCTTGTGCGTGGACGAATGCCCGGTGAAGGCGATCTTCCCCGAGGAGGATCTGCCCGAAGAGTGGCAGAAGTTCATCGAGATCAATACGGCCTACTACAGGAAGTAGGCGTCGCCCCGGGGGGGGAGTCTGCCCGGCGGCTGGGCCCATAAACAG
>CAYVVX010000385.1:0-5695 GCA_964455315.1 uncultured Planctomycetales bacterium
AACTTCCACTGGCGTATCGGATCCTCGATGCGGGCCTCGAACCGCCGCTTCTGCTCCTGATTGGTGACTTCAAGCCAGTACTTGACCAGCCGGATACCGGCCCCGACAAAGTGACGCTCCATCGTCGGGCAGAGATCAAGAAAACGCCGATGCTCGTCCTTGGAGCAGAATCCCATGACATGCTCGACGCCGGCGCGGTTGTACCAGCTTCGGTCGAAAATCACGATCTCGCCCGCCGCGGGAAAATGCTGGATGTAGCGCTGCAAGTACATCTGGCTCTTTTCCCGCTCCGTCGGAGCCGGCAGCGCGACCACCCGAAACACCCGCGGGCTGACCCGTTCCACCAGCCGGCGGATCAGGCCGCCCTTGCCGGCGGCGTCGCGCCCCTCGAAAACGATGATGATCCTCTGCCCTTCCTGCTTGACCCAGTCCTGGAGCACGCACAGCTCGACCTGGAGCTTCTCCAGCTCGCGTTCATATTCCTTGCGGCCCAGTTTCTCCTTGTCCCGACCTGCGTCGCTCATGGCTCACCCTTCCTGCTGGAACGTCTCTACCGCAACATGGACGGACGGAAAGTAAGTCGCCTTCCCGAGCTGCTCGCGAAGACCGATCCGTTCCAGCGTCTCGCGCAGCGGCCGATTCACCCGGGCAAATCTCAGGGCGATCCCCCTCCGATGAAGTTCATCCATGAGGCGAGACAGCGCTTCGACGGCAGTCACATCGGTCGCGATTCGCGCACGTAGATCGCCACGCAGCTCGCGGGTCGCTCGATGGATGAGAGCATTCGGCGTCATGCTCGATGATCAACCCTTGAGTTTGCGGGACTCAGCCGTTGGGCACGCAGCATCCGGCGGGATCAGCAGATTCCCCAGCCTGACCGCCTCCAGGTATTCCAGCCCCTTGACGTCCGTGACCCAGTTCAGCCGAAATTCAGGCGGCTCGGCAGCCTCTTCCATCAGCGCCAGCAGACGGGTGTAATGATTTGAGCGAATCTGACCATCCAGATCTTCCGCCGTCTGCCATTCTTCCGTGTAGCACAGCGCCTCCGGATGCTCGGAATCCTGATGCAGACCACAAGACAGGAAACCCCGCGCTGCCCGGAGCGGCAGCATGAGTGACCGCATGGCCCGAACCATCTCTGCCGTTCGGCGCGGATGAGCCACCATCCTCAGAACGACCTGCACCATGGCGGAGGCTTCGGCACGCCTTGTGCCACGTGGATCGAGCCGCGGAATCCAGTTCTTATTTCAGTAATGGCAGAGATTTACGCCATGAGGAGAGCACCAGGCACAAAACCGGCAGAAAGCCGAAGCCTCCGAAATACTGGGGGCTGCTCCGCTATTTCGTGGCCCACCGGTCTCGACGGTAAATGCCCAGCTTGGCCATCCGGCTTTCCAAGGTGGACGGTTTGAGCCCCAGGACCTCCGCGGCGCCGTTCCTCCCGCGAACCCGCCAGCCGGTCATGTCCAGCACCTTGCAGATGTGCTGGTGCTCCGTCTCCCGCATGCTCAGCGAGGGTGCCTTGGGAAAGATCTTCGTGGCCGGCGGATCGATCCACAGTTTGGACCCCTGGGCCCCGATCATGGCCCGTTCGATCACGTTCCGCAGTTCGCGCACGTTCCCCGGCCAGGGGTAAGCTTGAAGCGACGCGATGCTCTCGCGATCTATGGATTCGATGCTCTTTCCGAACTTGGAAGCGAACTCTTCCACGAACGCGCTGACCAGCAGCGGAATGTCGTCGCGGCGCTCCCGGAGCGGAGGCACGGTGACGGGGAACACGTTCAGCCGGTAGTAGAGATCCTCGCGGAAGTTTCCGGCCCGCACCGCGCCCTCCAGATCCCGGTTCGTCGCCGCGACGATACGGACATCCACGCGGATGGTCGCTGAACTGCCGAGCCGCTCGATCTGCCGTTCCTGCAGGACGCGCAGCAGCTTAACCTGCACTTCCGGCGGCAGGTCGCCGATTTCATCAAGGAACAGCGTCGAGCCGCTGGCCAGCTCGAATCGGCCCACCTGCCTCGAAAGCGCCCCGGTATAGGCGCCCTTCTCGCGGCCGAACAACTCGCTCTCCAGGAGCGAAGCCGGAATGGCGGCACAGTTGACGCGGACCATCACCTGCTCACGCCGCGGACTCATCTCGTGGATGGCGGAAGCAACCAGCTCCTTGCCGGTGCCCGTCTCGCCGAGCAGGAGGACCGTGGAGCTGGTCGGCCCCACCTGCTCGACCTGAGCGAGGACGTGCTTGAGGCTCTGGCTCTGGCCGATGATCCGGCCATGCCCGTGCGACAGCTTGGCCTCCTGCCGGAGGTAGACGCTCTGCTGCTTCAACTGCTCATGCAGTCGCTTCACCTCCGCGAGCGTCTCGCGAAGTTTGGTCTCGTTGAGCTTCCGCTCGGTGATGTCGGTGTGCGACCCCGCCATCCGGTAAGGCTGACCTTCGGCATCACGCAGCGCCTTGCCGCGGGCGAGAATCCACCGGTAGCTTCCATCCTTGCAGCGCAGCCGGTGTTCAAGCTCATAATGGGAAACCTGCCCCGCCAGGTAGGCTCGCAGCGTGGCCAGCGCGCGTTCCCGATCATCCGGATGCAACAGGTTCTCCCAGGCGGAGATCGCGTTGGCCACTTCATGCTCCTCGTAGCCGAGCATGCTCTTCCACCGCGGCCCGAAGTACACCCTGCCTGCGACCACATCCCAA
Source organism: uncultured Planctomycetales bacterium (assembly GCA_964455315.1). Lineage (GTDB taxonomy): Bacteria > Planctomycetota > Phycisphaerae > UBA1845 > PWPN01 > CAYVVX01. The sequence goes on from CAYVVX010000385.1 coordinate 2,696, forward strand.
TCCCACAGCCCGTCGCTGGCCCCCTCCACCGCCAGGTTGTATCTCTCGTTGCTTGCGCGCAGCTCCCGGTCGGCGCGGGCCCGGCAGATCGCGTTGGCGAAAACGTCGGCGACGAGTTTCAATCGCGTCACCAGGCTCTCCGACCAGCCCGCGGATGCCCGCGCCGATGCGAAGGTCAATACGCCGAACACCGCGCCCTCATTCAGCAGGGGCACGATCGCCGTCGCCTTCGTGCCGTAACGGCGCAGCGCTTCCCGGTCGCCGGCGGCTTCCGCAGGCAGGGTGTCGATGTCTGGAACAAGGACCGGCTCACCTTTCAGGGCCTGCGCCAGCACCCACGGGACCAGCGCCTTCGCGTTGGCCCCGACGGGCGTGGGTGGAACACCCGGTCGCTGATGAGCATGGGTAAGCAGGAGCGTGTCCGGCTCCTCCTCACCGCGTTGCCAGATCGCCGAGCGATCCAGATCGAGGAATTCACAGATCCTGCGCTGGGCGTCTTCGATCTCGCGGTCCACCCGCTCGGAGGGCAGGTTGATGAACCGCGTCGAAAGCTCGATGAGCAGATCCTCGATCCTTTGATCGTGAAGCTGCGGACGCCCCCCCGGCGCAGCCCCCGAGCCGGTCCCCAACTGAGTCATGCCGTCGCCTCCCCACAGGCCACCCAGGTGCCCCGCGCCAACCGAAAACGATATACCGCCACCACGCCGAGCAACAGCGGCACCTCGGTCAGAAAGTACACCACTGCGAAAGCGGCATATTCAGTGCGTCCGAGGACCGTGACAGCCACCGCCATGGCCAAACCCACGTTCCGCACGGAGAACAGCACCGCGAACGTCAACCGGTCGACCACTGGATGCCCCAGCGCAGCGCTCAATCCCCACCCGACCGCCAGGGCCACGGCCATCAGCAGCAGGCTCGCTCCGGCGGCCGGTTTCCACTCGGCCACCACCAGGTCCGCCTGGACCACGACGATCATGACGATGACCGCGGCGAGACCGAGAATGCAGGCGCCCTGTATCACCGGCGCCGAACGCTCCGCAAGGCGCGGCGCCGATCGCCGCAGCAGCATTCCCGCGGCAACCGGCAACGCGGTCATCAGCACAAGCCGGCCTGCAAGCTGAGCCGGCGGCGCGGCAAACAGGAACGCGGCACCATCCAGCAGGGAGTAGATCTTGAAGACCACCATCATCGTGGCCGCGGCCAACAGGCACGAGAGCGTGTTCACCACGACGGATAATGCCCTGTTGGCTCGACCAAGTGCGGTGTAGAAGTTGGCGATATCCCCAACTGGACACGCGGCTATGAGCAAAAGTCCCGCCGACAGGTGTGGCGGGAGGGTCATGAGCCGGGTAACGACCCACCCGATGATCGGAAGCAGCACCATCTGACCGATCAACGCGGTCGGCACAATACGCCTTCGCCGGGTCAGGTCTGCGAAGTGGCTCACCTCGAGTCCCATACCGACCACCGCCATCATCGCAACGGTCAGAACGAGGATGGAGACGTCCAGAATTGGTTTCATGCGATATCAGCGTCCAGCGATGGCCCGGATACGCATCCGCCAACAGCACCGGATGCGGCTGCAAATGAAGCCCCATCGTACTGCAAGCCTCCGGAATACGAAAGCTACTGAGGTCGCAGGCCGTCAGTCCAATAAGTATACCACGAAATAGCAGACTGCCCCCCGGTATTTCGGGGATTCGCCTGTTCCTTAGCACTCCTCGGGATATGCTCAAGGCGGCGTAACTCATTCCTGAGAAAATGGTTAGCGCAGGTTGGCTGCTGATGAATGTGGCTGGCACACGCCTTGCCCCAAGTCTGGGGAGCTGCCAACGCAGGACCTGGGAGACCTCACGGGCGGGTGTTTCACTGGACTGCTGGCGGCGGGGGAGCGCTTCCTGTGACCATCATCGAACGGGCCCTGGAACTGGTGCCGAACCCTGCGCGGATCGGCCTCGGTTCCGGTCGCGCCGCTCGAGCCTTCGTAACCGCCCTTGGGGAGCGGGCTGGAAAGCAGGGGTGGCGCGTTCAAGGGGTACCGACCTCGGAAGAGACCGCCGACCTGGCCCGCCGGCAAGGTATTCCACTGATGACGCTCGCTGAGGCGGGCATCCTGGACCTGACCGTCGATGGCGCGGATGAAGTGGACCCGAACCTTGACCTGATCAAGGGGTACGGCCGGGCCCTGGTACGCGAAAAGATCCTGGCGGCCTCGTCCCGTCGTTTGATCATCCTGGTCGGGGAGGAAAAGCTGGTCCCGCAATTGGGCACGCGCGGTAAGCTGCCGGTCGAGGTAATGCCGTTTGCGCTTCCGCTCTGCGAGCGACGCCTGCGCGAGCTGGGGCTGGAACCGGTGCCCTGTCAGACGGCGAACGGGTTGTTCGTGACCGACAACGGCAATCACATCCTCGATTGCCGGGTCGAGCCCATTGGCGACGCGACCCGGCTGGAGGTGAGCATCCGGGCCATTCCTGGTGTCGTGGGCACCGGGTTGTTCCTTAATATGGCGGAGACCGTTCTGGTGGGTGATCGGAACAGCTTCCAGTTGATTGAAGCTCGGAAGCGTAGTGAGACGCGCTGATGAAGGTGCCAACTGCCTGGGACGCATGGCCTCTTGCGGGCTTGAGTCGTGCTTCGAGACCAGGGCGATTTCATGCGTATTCGGAAGACATGAGAACAATCGTGGGCGATAATCCACGCGGCGCGATCCGGCGGATTATCGACGAAGCGTGATCGGAACGCACTCTTCAGCAGACAAGGAAAAACGGATGGCAGCAGCAGGCAGACAAGTGAAGCGGAAGCAGGGCAATGGCGGCGGGCAAGCGGGGGCGACGCCCCTTTCCGCCCAGGAGCTGCATCGAATGGATGCCTACTGGCGGGCATCCAATTACCTGTCGGTCGGCCAGATCTACCTGCTGGACAACCCGCTGCTCAAGAAGCCGCTCAAGCGGGAGCACATCAAGCCGCGGCTGCTCGGTCATTGGGGCACGTCGCCGGGGC
>CAYVVX010000386.1:0-1421 GCA_964455315.1 uncultured Planctomycetales bacterium
CGTTCGAGATTGCCCGCGCCGCCTCGCCGCGCAAGTTCAGAGTGGGATCCGTGTGACAGGACGGAGCGGGTGCGCCACCATGATCCTGTCGTAGCGATCCCTCCGCACCACCGCTATCATGGCCTCCATGGCGGGAACCAAGCCCACGCAGACTGTCTGGACCGTCGGTGAATTGCTGACCTGGACCATCCAGTGGTTCGCCCAGCATCGCGTCGAAGGCGGGCGACTCGCGGCCGAGTTGCTCCTCGCCCGGGCCATGTCCTGCCGCAAGATCGACCTCTACACCCGCTACGAGCAGCAGCCTTCCGACGAACAGAAGGCCGCCTTCCGCGAGCTGGTCCGCAAGGCCGGCGAGCACACGCCCATCGCCTACCTCCTCGGTCATCGCGAGTTCTTCTCGCTGGAGTTCGAGGTCACGCCCGCCGTGCTCATTCCCCGGCCCGAGACCGAGGCGCTGGTCCAGCGCATGGTGGAGCTGTGCCGGACGGACCGGGAGCGCACCTGGCGGATCTTCGACGTCGGCACCGGCAGCGGCTGCATCGCCGTCGCGGTGGCGAAGTACGCCTCCAATGCGCTGCTCACCGCCGGCGACATCTCCGCCGACGCCCTCGGGATCGCGACGAAGAATGTCGAGCGGCACAGCCTCGCAGAGCGCATCCGCCTGGTCGAGGCGGACCTGGTGGCGCTGCCCGCCGACGCGATCCCGGAGGGCGGGTTCGACGCCATCGTCAGCAATCCGCCGTACATCAGCGACCAGAAGTGGCCGGACCTGCCGCCCAACGTCCGCGACCACGAACCCAGGCTCGCCCTCCACGGTCCCGGCGGCGACGGGCTCGCCATGTACCGGAGGCTGGCGGCCGAAGCACCGGCCGTGCTCGCGACCGGCGGGCGGCTGCTGGCCGAGATCGGGTATGATCAGCATGCGGCCGTGCTGGAGATCTTCCCTGCCGCCGGTGGCTGGGAGCACGTCGGCTCGCACCGCAACCCCGGCGAGCCGTGGGATCGTGTGGTGGAGTTCCGCAGGACCGGGTAACCCCGGTCTACTTCCCATGGAGGCGTTCGCATGCGCGGCACATCGCCGGCCCGACGGTTCATCCGGTGCCTGAACCGCCCGGTTTGCCTGCTTATCATCGCCTTGCCGGCCGCGGTGGCATCCGCCCAGCCCGCCACCGCCCCCGCCGCGACCTCCCTCGACGGACCGTCCGCATCCCAGCCCGCCGGTCGCCCTGCGATCGTCGAGTTTCAGCCGGGCATCCGCATCAACTTCAAGGACCGCACGGTCGAGGTCGCCTCCACGGTGATCCTGCGCGAAGGACCGCTCGAACTGTTCGCCTGCACCCCGCAGCGCCGCGAGCACGAGTCGATCGTCCGCATCGAAGCCCGGGCCACCCACCTGTTCCAGGCCCTGGGCCTGATCGGCC
>CAYVVX010000386.1:1431-5688 GCA_964455315.1 uncultured Planctomycetales bacterium
CGGCCTCACTCCCGGCCGCGGCGTCCACTACGACCCCAGGACCGAGAGCATCGTGCCGCCGACCGGCGATCCGGTGAAGGTCACGGTGGCCTGGGAGCAGGACGGCAAGCGTAGCGAAGAGCCCATCGAGGCGTGGATGGCACAGGCCGGGGAGGGAGCGGACATCGCATCGCCGCCCGACCTGCCGCTGGTCTTCGCCGGCTCGGTGCTCACGCCCGACGGCTCCATCGCCGCCGACGAGGAGGGCACCGTGATCGCCTTGGTCGACTTCGAGAGCGCCCTCATCGCGGTGGCCGCTCAGCACTCCGACAGCAACGAGGCCCTGTGGCTCAAGCCCCGCACCAGTGCCATCCCGCCGGTGGGCACCCGCTGCACGTTGCGATTCCAGCGCGGCCCGCTGCCCGTCTACCTGGATGGCACAGGGCGCGTTCTGCTCGGCATCGCCACCGTGACCATGGGCGAGCTCAGTCGCCGGCTGACCACGGCGAAACGCGAGGAGCCCGGCCTGCAGGTGGTCCTGCGTAAATCCGCCGACGCCCCCGCGTCGGTCGAGCGGGAACTGGTCGGCCTGCTCAAGCATCTGGACCTGACGGTGAAGACGGTATCGACGCAGCCCGCGTCGAATCCCGAGTGAGCCGCTCCGCCGGTTCCAGGCATCCCCGCGACACCCCGTGGACCGATAACAGCGCAGCCCGCCGGATATGCGCCGCTGCTCTCCGTCATGCCCGATAAAAAACTCTTCAAATCGCCGTTATCATGCAAAAAGCTGCCGCTTTCGCATTGCGTTTGTCCGATACCTCTTGTACAAGTTCACACGAGTCCTGAATGGATTCAGATTGTTGTCCTGACCAGCTCTTGCACGTGGTGGGGCCCGCCATGGACCGGCATCGAAGGATGGATCGAACGCTCTACTGCCTGGTCGCCGCCATGACCATCGGCGCCGGTTTTCTTCACTTGTGCCAGCCCGGTCGTTCTTCCGGCCGTTCTTCCGCGACACCGCTGACCGCCGCGAGCGCCTCCTGGACCGGCGTGGACGTCGACTCGGCTGTCAGGCCCGACGGTCGTTCCGGCAGCGATGCCCATTATCACGTCGATCGCCACGGCCGGGTCGCCGCCACCGATACCTGGCTCAGGCAGAGCGTGTCGAGCCCGCAAGGCCGGATTCGCATCGCCTTGCAGGCCGGTAACGCCGGCCAGGCCGCCACGCCGCGGCAGTGGGACGCGACCCTCACCCTGGTCAACGACCTGCTCAAACGCTACCAGATCACCGTCGACCAGGTGGTCTTCAGTGACAACGTGCGCCGCCCTCCGACCCCCGAGCCCACCGCCGGTGAGAGCCGCCCCCGCCCCGCGACCAGCGAGAGCCGGCCCTAGCGAGATCACCCCGCGCTGCTCGATTTGCCGCCTGAATTGGACGATGACAGGCTCACTTGGTGCCATCATGGCGATGCCGGAACGCGCCCCGGAGCGGGAAGCGTCCTGCGCTGTCGTCGGCTCCAGGATCGGGCCGGATTTCCCCGCTCCGAGAGCCAAAACGAACGTTTTGGTTGACGGGCTTTCTGGCGGAGACGTAGAATAGCCCTTGGAAGGCTCCCCACTTCCTGGCTGACACGGTTCCCGGTCACGCCGGCGGCGGCTGGTGCACTCCCCCCAGGTTAGGGAGGGGTTCGGTGAGTTTCTCGGTTCCTGGCTATACGGTCTACGAGCGATTGGGCATCGGCGCCCGCTCCTCCATCTGGCTGGTGGGCAATCGCAGCACCAACGAGATGTTCGCCTTGAAGCGGGTGGTGCGCCGGGCCACCGACGACAACCGTTTTCTGCAGCAGGCTCAGAACGACTTCGACGTCTCCTCGCAGGTCGATCATCCCAACCTTCGCCGCAGCTTCGAGCTGCGCCGGATTCGCAAGATGTTCCAGCTTCGCGAGCTGCACATCTTCATGGAATACTTCGACGGGCGAACCCTGGAGGAGATCGGCGCCCTGGGCACCCACGGGATGCTGTCCATCTTCAGGGATGTCGCCGCCGGGCTGGACGCCCTCCATCAGCTCGGGTACGTTCACGCCGACATCAAGCCCAACAACATCCTGGTCAGCAAGGATCGCCAGGTGAAGGTCATCGACTTCGGACAGAGCTGCCCCATCGGCCACGTCAAGCCCCGCATCCAGGGCACCCCCGACTACATCGCCCCCGAGCAGGTCGAGCGCGGCATCCCCCTCGACCAGCGCACCGACGTGTTCAATTTCGGCGCCACCCTGTACTGGGCCGTCACCGGCAAGGCCTTTCCCACCGTCCTGCCCTCGCGCAAGCGGGCCGCCGGCATCGAGCTGGTCGGTTCGCGCGATATCACCGCCCCCGAACAGCTCAACCCCAACGTGCCCGCCGCCCTCAGCCGGCTGGTGCTCGACTGCTGTCAGACCCATCCGAAGGATCGCCCTGCGGACATGCGCGAGGTGCTGCACCGCATGGAGGTCGCTCAACACATCCTCGAGAAAAACAACGCGTCGCTGACCGGCCCGGTGGTTCGCGGAACCCGCGCCCCGGTCGGCTGAGAGCGATGACTCCGGAATCAGGCTGCATGACCACCATCGACTCCGCCATCGACACCTTCCGCCGTGCCGCGGAACTCAACCTCGAAGACCCCGTCCGGGAAGGTTCCCTGCTGGCCTTCCCCGACTACGGGCAGGTGGTCATGACCGGCGACATGCACGGGCATCGCCGCAACTTCGAGAAGCTGGTCCGCTTCTGCCGGCTGGAATCGACCCCCATCCGCCACGTCATCCTCCACGAGATGATCCACGAGGAGCCGGCCAGCTACGGCGCCGCCGACACCTCGGTCGAGCTCCTCCTCGACGCCGCCCAGTGGAAGACCTTCTTTCCCGAGCAGGTCCACTTCCTGCAGAGCAACCACGAGTTGGCCCAGCTCGCCAGCCACGAGATCAGCAAGGGCGGCCGGCTGGTCACCGACGAGTTCGACCGCGGCGTCCAGGAGGTATTCGGCAGCCGCAGGCTGGACGAGGCCCTCGAGGCCATCAACGCCTTCATCGCCTCCTTCCCGATCGCCGGGCGAACCCCCAACGGCGTGCTCTTCGCCCACTCCCTGCCCGACGCCGAGTTCATCGACGAGTTCGATCCGAGAATTGTCTATCATCCCGCCGAACGTCTCGACCTCTCCGTCGACGGGCCCGTCTACCAGATGGTCTGGGGCCGCCGCCACAACCAGGCCTTGCTGGACAAGATCGCCAGGGCCCTGGACGTGAAGCTCTTCGTGCTCGGCCATCAACCCCAGGAGTTCGGCTACCAGGTCCGCCACGAGCGGGTGCTCATCCTGGCCAGCGACCACAACCACGGCGTGTTCCTCCCCGTGGACTGCCGCCGCGCGTTTGAGATGGAGGATCTGGTCGAGCGCATCCGCCCCTTCGCCGGCGTGGAGTAGCCGCCCGCCGCACCGGGGCATCCGATCCACCGATCCACCGATCCGTGCCGGCCGTCGGACCCCGACGTGGCTCGCCCCGCTCCTTCACCCGCGCAGGGCCCGGGCCCCGGCGATGGCCAGGCAGACCCACCCGATGAGGAACAGCGTCCCGCCGAAGGGCGTGATGATGCCCAGCTTGCCGATCCCCGTCATCGCCAGCCCGTAGAGGCTCCCGGAAAAGAGCACGATGCCGAACAGGAAGCACACCCCGGCCGCCCCGCCGATCTGCGACGGATGGCGGGCCAGGATGGCCGCCGCCGCCAGCAATGCCAGGGCGTGGTACATGTGATAGCGGGCCCCGACCTCGAACACCTCGAACATGCGCGGTTCGAGCCGGGCCTTGAGCCCGTGGGCGGCGAAGGCCCCCAGCGCCACCGCCAGGAAGCCGTTCACCGCGCCCGCGATCCAGAAGTACCTGGCCATGATCTGCCTCGCTGATGCCGGTCGGTTCGAGCCGCTGTGAGCAGGTTGTAAGCGGGCGGCGGCGCGGGAGCAAGCGGTGTCGGGCGGGCGTGGAGTGAATGGATGCTGGACGATGCCTTGAGCCCATGTGCTCGCTCAGAGCGGGATGCTCAGCCCGCCTGCCACTTGAACATCTCCTTGAAGTCCGCGAAGCACTCGTTGCACACCCAACGGCGCCTTCCGTTGACATCCATCCCTCATTCGTATCAGCGGGGCGTTCGGAGAACTTCTCTCCGCAGAATTCGCAGTAATCATGGTCCCAATCGGGACTGACCGGGAAGTGTCTCGTCCATACGAGCGTCAGCCCCGTGAGAAAGCGCTCC
>CAYVVX010000387.1:0-5685 GCA_964455315.1 uncultured Planctomycetales bacterium
TGCCCAGCAGGACCCCCCCCACCATGAGATTCTTCTTCCGCGCGGACGGCTTGACCGGCTCTTCGACCTGCTGCGCTTTCTGCTTCTCCGCCATCGAGCGTCAGTCCTTCCCGGCGATCAAGGGTTCATCGGTTCCAGCAGTCCCGCGTGCACCAGCACCTCAATGCACGCCCCGCCGTCCGGCGGGCCCGAGGCGGGGTCAATCGCCTCATCTTTCGTGGTCGCCGCGCTGACCGTGACGGTCAGCCGGCGGTCATCCAGTCCTTCGCGGGCCAGTCCGTCGGCCAGCAGGCGACATCGGCTCCAGGCCGCTTCAGCGGGCACCGCCGCCGTGCCGCCACCGCCGGTCAACCGGCAGCGGACCTCAATGTCATTGCGGCCGCCGCGGAGCGCCCCGGCCAGTTGGGCCACGATCTCGCGCCCCCCGGCGGTCGGCACGCCGGCTGGGTCGATCATGCCTTCCATCGGCAGGCGGAACACGGTTCGATCACCCGCCGCGACCAGCTCCCAGCTCAAACCGCCGGTCTGCAGGGTCTGCCGCGATTCACCGTTCGCCGGCCGCAGGCCCGCCCGCTCCAGCCGATCGAGAAACGTGACCGGCTTCGGCGGCGTCACGGCGGCATTGGCACCCGGCAGCGATGTCGCCAGCCCGAACGCCTTGCGAACGCCCTGGCGGACGCTCTCGAACCGCCCGCCGGGGGTCAGTTCGCTCATCGCCGCGATCATCACGAAGATGGACAGCAGCAACGACATCAGATCGCCATAGGGCAGGGCCCACGACGAGAGTTCCTGCTCGGACTTCATCCGCTTGAGCCAGAACATCGCCGGTCACGCCGCCTCCACCATGCGATCTCGCGGCGGAGCCGCGCCGACCTCCTCGGCGACTTCGGCAACCTCGGACGGCTCCGCCGGCCCGGTCACGGCCACCTCATCATCGTCTTCGGCGAACCGGCCCGGAGGCTCCGCTCCGCGCGGCAGATGCGCCGTCAGCCGTTGCTCCAGCATGCGCGGATGTTCGCCGGCCTGCACCGCCAGCACCCCGCGAAGCACCATCGTCTTGTACAGCAGCTCGTCGCTGCTGCGCTGTTCCAGCCGTCTGGCCAGCGGCATCACGAACACGTTGGCCAGCACCAGCCCGTACAACGTGGTCAGCAGGGCCGCGGCCATGCCCGGTCCGATCCGCGACGGGTCTTCCATCCGGCTGAGCATGATGACCAGTCCGATGACGGTGCCCATCATGCCGTAGACCGGCGCGGCCCGTCCGATCGCCTCGATCATCGCCTTGCCCTGCGTGTGCCGCAGGTCAATCGCTTCCAGTTCCGCCTGCAGCACCGTCTCGACCGACACGGGATCGTGCCCGTCGATCACCATCTGCATCGCCCGCCGCAGGAAGCCGTCCCTGATCCGGCTCACCGGGCGCTCCAGGGCCAGCAGGCCCTGCCGCCTGGCCACCATGGCCAGCGCCACCAGCACCGCCACCGGCGACTCCTGCCGCTCATCGCGGTCACGCAGCGCCGCCGCGAGCACCGCCCGCAGTCCGCCCGTTCGTCCGCGCGGGAAGCTCGCCCGGGCAGTCAGCAGCGATCCGCCCACCACCAGGGCCAGCGCGGGAAGCTGCACAAAGGCGCGAACCTCCCAGCCGGCTCCCAGGGCCAGCACTCCGACCAGCAGGGCCACCATCCCGCTGACCGACAGGAGCAGCCCGCGGTCCACGGCCGCACGCGATCGGGTGTGCGTTGCGGCTCCACGGCCGCGGCGCCGAGCCGGACCGGTACGAGCCGGCCGCGTCATCTGTTCATCGTCGTGATGGGGTTCAGGATTCATCTGCCGACTCAAAGACCTATGGAACCACGGCCGCTGCCGATAACCTTCGCGGCCACTGTCGAGCGGCGCCGCAGGTCCGCGGACCAGGACCAACCTCAACCGTGCTTTGAACTTATGGCAGCGGCGTCCGCACGGCGCGGCCGTATTCCACGGCCCGGGCGACCACCTCGTCCATCTTCTCCTTGACGATGAGGGTCTCGCCGTTGGCCAGGACGATGGTGGTATCGGGGCGCTCCTCCACCGTGCGGATCATCTCCGCGTTGATGACGAAGCGATTGCCGTTCAGTCGCGTGAGGACGATCACTGCCGCACGATTTCCACGCGGGGCCGCGCCGCCGGTCGAGCCGCTTCATTCGGCACCGACCCCGGCGGTTGCGCGACGCTCCAGCTTTGTTATCGGGCTATCAGCAGCAGTTCGTTGAGGAGATCATTCGATGTGGTGATAACCCGCCCGGCAGCCGAGAAGCCGGTGGTCGCGGCGATGAGTCCGATAAACTCCCGGGTCAGGTCGATGTTGCTCAGTTCCAGGGCCCCGCCCAGGATTCTCCCCGCGCCCAGGCTCTGCGGCGGGGTGATCACCGGCTGACCGGAGTTGGGTCCGACGAGGTACAGGTTGTTGGTGCTGGCGACCAGTCCTTCCGGGTTTACGAAGGTGGCCATCGCCACCTGCCCCATGTTGCGGGTCAGGCCGTTGCTGAAGGTTCCGGTGATGACCCCGTCGTTGCCCACGCTGAACCGCGACAGGGTGCCAGCGCTGAAGCCGTCCTGCAGGGTCATGACCATCGCCGACTGCTGCGTGGTCAGCCCGGTGACGTTGGAGAAATCCAGGTCCATCAACAGCGGGCTCACCGCGCCGGTGGCGGCGCGATCGACGGAGACGGTGTCGTTGGTCGAGGCGATCATCCGCCCGTTGTTGTCGAAGGTGATGGTGCCGGTGGCCCCCAGCACGGGATCGGCGTCGGTGTCATCGGCGCTTTCGGCGAAGAAGCGCCAGGTGTTGCCGGCGCTGGACTTCTCGGCGAGCACCATGGTCAGCTTGACCTGCACGGGCGTACCCAGCGAATCGTAGCCGATGAAACTGGTATACACGCTCTCGCCGTTGGCTTCCTGCTGCTCGGTGAAATTGAACGGCGTCGGAAAGTTGGGGTTGGTGCTGCGGATCGCGGCCAGGTCGATTTCCAGTTGATTGTCGGTGCCGTAGTTGCCCTCGATCACGATGGTGCCCGGGGTGGGCGGATCGAGGCTGCTGACGGTGATGCCCGGCGTACCGCCCAGCGCCGTGTCCTGGTTGATGCCCAGGCTGTTCCGCAGGAAAGTCAGGTAGTCGTCCAGCGTGCTGGTCGCGGTCACGGTGAACTCCGCCTCCGGCACCTGCCGTCCGCCCTTGCGGGCGTTCGCGACGGTGATCACGTCGTTCTCGGCGAAGAGCGGATTGGCCGGCGAGGCCGGATCATACAACTGGGTCAGCAGGCTGGCGCCGGTGGCGGGGGCACCGGGGCCCTGTTCCAGCACCTGGCTGTGCAGGATCGTTCCCTGGGTGGCGACGGTGCCGTTGGCGTTGAGGTTGCCGTCAAAACCGGCGACCGAGGTCGCCTGCGCGGTGCTCAGCGTGCCCAGCGGGATGGTCAAATCGGTCAGCGTGCCGGGAACGATGTTGAAACTGCTGTCGATGCCGTAGCCGCGGAGGTTGTACCCGTTTGAGCTGACCAACTGGTTCTCCGCGTCGAGCTTGAAGGTGCCGTCGCGGGTGAAGCTCTGCTGGTTGTTCGGCCCGGTGACGATGAAGAAGCCGGCCCCCTCGATGGCCAGATCGGTGGGGACGCCGGTCGCTTCGATCGATCCCGACTGCATGTTCCGCTGAACGCTGGAAAGCAGGGTGCCCAGTCCGAGCTGCGACGGGTTGGTGCCGCCGGAAGGCCCGTTCGGGGCGGTGCCCCCGGACATGACCAGCGCAAACTGGTTCTGGAACATCGCCCGGCTGCTCTTGAAGGCGGTCGTGTTCACATTGGCGATGTTGTCGCCGATGGTGTCAATCCGGAACTGGTTGGCGTTCAGCCCGGTCAGCCCGGTGAACATTGCGGTGGTCAGACCCATGAGCAATACTCCTGCCTGATTGGCTCGCTCGTCCCGTTACAGCGGCTCCGATCTCGATCCCGACATCACACCAGCGTTTTGGCATTGTCCTTGAGCGGCACGGCCCCGGCTTCCTCGGGCGTGGTGATGTTTTCCAGCGCCGTCAGCGGCAGCACCTCGCCCGAGTCGAGATCGAGCATGACCTCCCCCCGCGAGGTGAAGCGCACACCGACCACCACCCCCTCGGCCGGGAACTGGTTGCCGTCCGCGTCGGCGACCGAGCCCTGCACGTATTTCCCGATCAGGGCCCCCGCCGAGCCGAACCGCTGCTGATCGGTGAGCTGCTCGAGTTTCCCGCTCAGCCGCGTGTTCATCTCCAGTTCGCGGATGGTGGACATCTGGGCGACCATCTCCTGGTTGCCCATCGGCTCGAACGGATCCTGGTACTGCAGCTGCTTGATCAGGATGTTCATGAAGTCCGTGCCGGAGATGCCGTCCAGCCCGGCCGCGGCAGTCTTTGTCGTGCCCGTTCCCGATCCGATGCCTGTCACGCTCACGTCCATGATCTGTCTCCTGGTCAGTGCCGCCGTCGCGGCGGCCATCTGGTTTCCATGTTCTCATCGCGGCGCCGCGCCGGTCGGGGCGGAGCCGCGCGTGAATCCTGTTTCGACGCTCAGGCGATCAGGTCAACGCCCGTGCTGCCGATCATGCCGGCTGCATGGACGGCCTCCTGCACCCCTCCCGGCGCCGGTGCCGGGCCGAAGCCCTGGCCGTCTTCGGGCGATCGCGGTCGCCAGTGGCCCTGCCCATCGCCGTTGCGCTGGGCCGAGCCCTGCCAGCCCTCGCCGCCGGCAAAGGGGTTCTGAGCCGGGTTCTGCCGATCGCCGCTCTCCTGGGCAGGCGGCGCCGGCGGGCGATACTCCACCTCCACCTGCCGAACCTGCACACCGTGCTGCTCGAGGGCCGAGCGCAGGTCGCTGAGCCGGCTGCGCAGGGCGTCGTGGCCGGCCATGGTCTGGGCCTCCATCCGCACGGTCAGGGCCTGTTCCTGCATCCGCATTTCGATGCGCAGGACACCCAGGTCGGGGGGATCGAGCCGCAGGGTCATGTGCGACCGCCCGTTGGCCGATCCGGCGCGGACCACATCGGCGAGCTCGTGGGCGGCTCTGGCTTCGGACAGGCGGATGGTGCCGTGGGTGGCGCCGGTGTCGCCCGGCGTCGCGACCGCGCGGGCATCGAGCCCACTCGTACGGCCCGCTTTTGCTGCCGCGGACACGTCGACACCCGCCGTACCTGTCCCGGCAGGTGTGGTGCCGGAAGGCCTGGCGGCATCCAGAAGCTTGTCGAAGCTGGGAGGTTGCCGCCGGCACACCCGTTGGCCGATTCGACGCAGTCGCTCCCTGGTCCGTGCCGGGGTTGGCACCGTGTCCGCCCGCGGGCGAAGCCGGCGCGGCCCCGACCGGCTGCCAGCCGGTCGATGGCGCGGTGTTGCTGGTGGAAGGTACCGCAGGCGCGGCCGGATTCGCGACGGCGACCTCCGAGGTGGCGGCCGTCGTGGCTTCGCCGTCGCCCGCGCCGGCCGTCTCGGTCACGGTGTGGTGTCCCGCATCCTGCGGATCGGCCGGGTCCGAACCTGCTTCGGTCGCCGCCACATCCTGCGACTGCTCGACCTGGCGCTGCTCGACGCGATCCTGCACCTGTGTGGCCGGCTCGACCTGCGGTTCGACCGAATCGCGATCGGCATCCTTCGCGGGTTCGCGCGGCTCCGCCGCGCGGCGTTCGACCTTC
>CAYVVX010000388.1:0-5672 GCA_964455315.1 uncultured Planctomycetales bacterium
GCGCCAGGGCTTCGCCCACATGTTCGAGCACATGATGTTCCGCGGCACCGACCGCATCGGCCCGCAGGACCACTTCAAGTACCTCAACCGCTACGGGGCCCGGGTCAACGGCTACACCAGCTTCGACATGACCGTCTACTGGGAGACGCTGCCGGCGTCACAGGTGGACCTGGCCTTGTGGCTGGAGGCCGAGCGGATGGGGCGGCTCAAGATCAACGAGGCCTACTTCGCCGCCGAGCGCGAGGTGGTCAAGGAGGAGCGCCGCATGCGCTACCTCAACCGCCCCTACGGCAAGCTCTACGAGACGCTGTTCGGCGCCGCCTTCGAGAAGCATCCCTACCGCTGGACGCCGATCGGCAACATGCCCCACCTCGACGCCGCATCCACCGACGAACTGGTTGCTTTCTTCAAGACCTTCTACGTGCCCAACAACGCCACCCTGGTGGTGGTCGGCGACGTGTCCCATGCCGCGATCATGGACAAGGTCGAGGAGTACTTCGGGAAGATCCCCGCCGCCAAGGAGCCGCCGCGGGTGAGTATCGTCGAGCCGCCCATGACCGGGCCGCGCCGCGTCGAGATCAAGGACAAGGCCCCTTCGCCTCGGATCGAGTACGCCTTCCACGCCCCTTCCGACAAGGATGACGACGCCATCCCGCTCAATATGCTTACCCGCATCCTCTCCAGCGGGCAGAGCAGCCGGCTCTACCGCCACCTGGTCTCCGGCAAGGAACTGGCCGTCTCCGCCTATGCCTACGACTACACCCTGGAACAGGCCGGGCTGTTCGTATTCTCGCTGACCCTCAAGCCCGACGTGTCCGTGGAGGAGGGCGAGAAGGCCCTCCGCGAGGAGATTGCCCTGCTGCTCGAGGAGGGCATCGGCGAGGACGAGCTCGAGAAGGCCAGGAACCAGGCCGTCGCCGAGGACATCCGCAAGGGCCAGACCGTGCAGGGCCGGGCCGATCAGCTCGGCTACGCCGCCGTGGTGCTGGATGACGTCAACCGGGTCAACACCGACCTGCAGCGCAAGCGCGCCGTCACCGCCGAACAGGTCATGGCCGTGGCCAGGCGCGTGCTGCGCGAGAACAACCGGGTGGAAGTCATCACCCGCCCGGACCCGAACCCGCCGACCGAAGCGGAAACATCCACGGATCACGCCAGGAAGACCGAGGAGGAACTCAAGGATCTGCCCCGCCCGGCGGACATGCCCAGGCTGGCAGCGCCGAAGATCGTCGATCTGCCCTTCCCCGATCTCAAGACGCTGGACAACGGGTTGCGCGTGGCCGTGTTCCGCGACCCGTCCATCCCCGCGGTGTCCGTGTCGTTCTGCCTGCTCACCGGGGCGAAGGAGGATCCCGCGGATCTGGCCGGACTGGCATCGGTTACCTCGTCGACGCTGCGCCGCGGCACGCGGGCTCACAGCGGTGAGGAACTGGCCAAACTGATCGACTTCCACGCCATGTCCCTGTCCGACTCGGTGGACCACGACGACACCACGGTCAGCCTGTGGACGCTGTCGGAGCACCTGGAGCTGGCAGTCAAGACACTGGCCGAGGTGGTCCGCTATCCGACTTTCCCCGATGCTGAGATCCGCAACTACGTCGGGCGGGCCGCGGCCGGCGCGGCGATTTCTGAGAAGGATCCGTCCACGGTGGCGTCGCGGGCCCTGGCCGTGCGGCTGTTTGAGGGTCACCACTTGGCCAAACCGGATGGCGGCACGTCCGTGTCCCTCCGGGGCATCGACCGGGCGAAAGTGGCCGAGTTCCACGAGAAGTGCTACGCCCCCAATGTCGGCTGCCTGCTCTTCGCCGGCGATGTGACCCCTGACGAGGCGTTTGATCTCGCCCGGGAGTTCTTCGGCGACTGGGAGGCCCGCGCCGAACCGGCCAGGTCCGTCCGGCCGACGATGGGCACGCAGACGCGCATCCTGCTGGTGGACAAGCCGGACGCGACGCAGTCGGAATTGCGCATCGGCCAGGTGGTCGATCTGGATCGCCGTCATCCCGATTACGCCCCCGCGCGGCTGCTCAGCCAGCTCTTCGGCGAGTCGTTCAACGGCCGGCTCAATCGCGTCCTGCGGGTCGAGAAGGGGCTCACCTACGGCGCCTCAGGCTACTTCGACGTGGAGGCCGACGCCGCCTCGTTCAAGATCAGCACCTTCACCCGCACCCAGCGCACCGCGGAGGCGGTTGAGGCCAGCCTCGAACAGGTGCGCGAACTGTTGAGCGACCCGCCGAGTGAGGGGGAGCTGTCCGACGCGCGCGACACGCTCATCGGGCGGTTTCAGATGGCCCTGGAGACGCCCGCCCAGATCGCCGCCCGCTGGTGGGACCTGCAGGTGTGGGATCTGCCCGAGCGCTGGTACACCGACTACTTCTCTAAGGTGGCATCCACGAAAGATCCCGCGGTGCTGACCCGGGTGGCGAAGGAGCTGCTCCGCCCGGACCGCCTGGAGATCGTGGTGGTCGGTAACGGCCAGGAGATCGCCGAGCAGCTCGAGAAGATCGCCCCCGTCGAGCGCGTCCCCGTCGACACCGCCGCCACCGCCCCGGCGTTCTGAGTGCCGCCGGCCGCCGGATGAACCACGCCGCTTGGTAGCGGCCGGCGCCCCTGCCGGCCGTTTCGCGTGCAACGTCCCTCGGCTCCCGCCTCACCGATTCGCGGGCGAGCTCACGGCTCGATCCGCGACCCCAGCACCTGCAGAAACTTGGCCAGCCAATCCGGCTGCGCCGGCCAGGCCGGCGCCGTCACCAGGTTCCCGTCCACGTGGGCCTTGTCCAGGGCCAGCTCGACATAGGTCCCGCCGGCGGCGGTCACGTCCGGGGCGCACGCCGGGTACGCGCTGCACGAACGCCCCTTGAGCACGCCGGCGGCCGCGAGAAGCTGGGCCCCGTGACAGATCGACGCGATCGGCTTGTTCGCGCCGGCGAAATGCCGCACGATCCTCAGCACCTGCTCGTTGAGCCGGATGTACTCCGGCGCCCGCCCGCCGGGAATGACCAGGGCGTGGTAATCCTCCGGGCTGACCGCACCGAAGGTGGCGTTGAGCGCGAAGTCGTGGCCGGGCTTCTCGCTGTAGGTCTGGTCGCCCTCGAAGTCGTGCACCGCGGTGCGCACCTTCTCGCCCGTCTTCTTGCCCGGGCAGACGGCATGGACGGTGTGCCCGACCATGAGCAGGGCCTGAAACGGCACCATGACCTCGTAATCCTCCACGAAATCACCAACCAGCATGAGAATCTTGCGTGCGGACATGAGAGCCTCCGTCTGTGTGTGTCCGTTGGCGTGAACGTTCGATCCTGTTGATCGAGTAGCCATCAGGATAGCCGACAGGATTCGTGGCTCAAACGCGCCGCCGCCTCTACAATGCCCGCTTCGCTGGCGAACCCCCGCGTTGACGAGGTGACAGTGACGATTCAGGCTCCATTGAAGGTTGCGGTGATGCTGTCCGGTGGCGGGCGGACGCTGCAGAATCTCATCGACGAGACGGCCGCCGGGCGGCTGCCCGTCGAGATCGTGCGGGTGATCAGCTCGCGGTCCGGTGTTGCGGGAATCGACAGGGCCCGGGCGGCCGGGATCGAGGTCGAGGTGGTCTCGCCCAGAGCCCTGCCGGGCGCGGCCTTCAGCGCGGCCCTGACCGAGGCGGTCGACCGCTGCCACGCGGAGCTGGTCTGCCTGGCCGGCTTCCTGTGCCGCTGGGAGATCCCGCCGCGCTATCATCTTCGCGTCATGAACATCCATCCCGCCCTGCTGCCCCGGTTCGGCGGCAAAGGTTTCTACGGCCACCACGTACACGAGGCCGTGCTCGCGTCCGGCGCGACCGAGAGCGGCTGCACCGTCCACTTCGCCGACAACGAGTACGATCACGGCCCGATCATCCTGCAGCGGCGCGTGCCGGTGCTGCCCGGCGACACGGCCGATACCCTCGCCGAGCGGGTGTTCGCCGAGGAGTGCGTCGCCTATCCCGAGGCGATCCGCCGGTTCGCCGCGGGACGGCTGCGGGTCGTGGACGGCAGGGTACAGGCGGCCATGTAGACATCGCTCACCGCTG
This sequence comes from uncultured Planctomycetales bacterium, assembly GCA_964455315.1. Taxonomy (GTDB): domain Bacteria; phylum Planctomycetota; class Phycisphaerae; order UBA1845; family PWPN01; genus CAYVVX01. The sequence goes on from CAYVVX010000388.1 coordinate 4,046, forward strand.
CCCCGCGCGTGCCGCGGACGGCTTCACCCATGACGTTTCGTATTCTGCGGGGCAGGAAGTTTGTTTGAGGAGTATGGCTATGAGGTTGATTCATCGTCCCATCTCGCGCTGGGCACCCGCGCTGTTCGCGATCGCCCTGTCGCCCGCCGCGTTTGCCCAGGAGACCGCTAAACCGGAGCCGGTCGCCTTCAGCATCAGCAACGACCGGCTCAAGCTGGAGGTGGACCTGACCCTGTCGAACGGGCATTGCCGGCTCACCGATAAGAAAACCGGCGAAGTGTATGCCGCCCGCGACTTCGGCGTCATCCGCGCCTACGACGTGACCGAGGACCGCTTCCGCACCGCCCTGATCAGCCCCGAGTTTGAACCGTCGCTGGTGCAGGTGAGCGTCGCCGAGAAAGCCGCGGATCGCGTCCGCCTGCACGTGGACACTGGTGAAGGCTCTGCGTCGGCGATGGGGCGGATGAGCTTCGGCGTCGAGTTCGACATCGACCTGGTGTTGAACGGGGACCACCTGGAGATGTCCATCCCCAGCGGATCGCTGCAGGAACACCTCACCTCGCGCTGGCGGCTGATGTCCGTCGAGTTGATGCCCCACCTGGGCATGACCCCGCGCGGCGCCGCCGGCTACATCATCATCCCCAGCTGGTCCGGCGCGGTGTACTACTTCGACCGCGACCATTCGCGGGCCAATCCCGCCTACGCGAAGCCAAACTACGGCGACCTCGGCACGCCGGCCGGCATCGAGTCGCGCTGGAGCTTCAACCCCCAGGCCCCCGCCCAGTACGGCTCGATGATGTACGGCATCCAGGCCTCCTGGGAGGATCAGCTCCAGTTGCCGGTGTATGCCACCATGCGGGCCAACGGCGGGCTCGCGGCCATCCTCCTGTCCGGTGAGTACGACACCGAAGTCGTCGCCCGCCGCGACCAGGGCCCCGAGCACACCTGTTCGGTCAACGCCCTGTGGCATTACCGCAAGCTGTGGCACTCCAGGCTGGACCCGGTCGACCGCCGCGTGCGGCTGATCGCCCTGGACAAGGAGCGGGCCACCTACGTCGGACTGGGCAACCTGTACCGGGACTTTCTGGTCCACGAATTGAAAGTGCCCACCCTCAAGCAGCGGGCCGCCGACAACCCGGAGGTCGCCTACTTCATCGACTCGGTCTACCTCCGCGTCTACATGGGCAATCGCGAGGCCAGGCTGGACGGCAGCGGCAAGATGCGTTCGCGCATGTCCTGGGATGAGTTTGCCGCGTCGGTCCCGCTCTTCCAGAAGGCCGGCTTCGAGAAATGCAACTTCATCTTCGTCGGCGCCAACTTCGGCGGGCACGACGGCGCCCATCCCACCGTGTTCCCGCTGGAGCCGGCCCACGGCGGCGACGATGCCTTCAAGAAGATGATGGCCACCATCACCGCCGCCGGCTACCGGGCCACGTTCCATCTGAACTACAAGGACACGTACGAGTGTTCGCCGGACTGGACGCCCCAGGCGGTCCAGATGGGCGAGTTCGGCGAGCTTCGCAAGCACGGCGCCTGGATCGGCGGCTACAGCTACCAGGGCATCCCCCAGGAAATGCTCGAGCGGTTCGGCAAGCGCGACCTGCCCAAACTGCGCGAGCTGGGCCTG
>CAYVVX010000389.1:0-5658 GCA_964455315.1 uncultured Planctomycetales bacterium
TCGGCGAGGGCGGTGCGGAGAAGCTGATCGACTGTCCGTTTGAAACCCCTGCCCGCTGAACTGATGTAGGTTCAAGGCGAATCGTCCGGCACAGAGGCCGGACGCCGGGGAGGAATCCGCGCGGGTCAGCCCGCTTCCGGTTCGAGCTTCCAGTCGTGCTGGCGGATGGCCGCAACGATGGCCTCGGCGAGTTCCACCGCGGCGACGCCGTCCTCGGCGCTGACCTCGGGAGTCTCACCGGTGCGGACGGCCTGGAGGAAGGATTCCAGCTCGGCGCGAAGCGGCTCGATGTCCTCGACCAGGAGCGGCTCGACATTGATCATGGAGCCGAAGTCGGCCCCGGCCAGTTGGGACAGGTCGCTGGCCTGGTGCTGGCGGGCCAGCTTGAGCAGGTCCAGGTTGGCGTCCTTCTTGACCGCGATCCCGGTCTTCTTCTGGTAGTCGAGCGAGAGGTAGGCCTGCTCGCTGAACACGCGGATCTTCCGCTCGGTCTTCAGGGCCAGCCGCGACGCGGTCAGGTTGGCCACGCAGCCGCAGGCGAAGGTGACCCGCGCGTTGGCAATGTCCTCGTGGGGGCCCAGCACACTGACACCAATGGCCTCGACCCGCGACGCCCGGGTGCGAACCAGGTGAAGCACGATGTCGATGTCGTGGATCATCATGTCCATGACCACGCCGATGTCCGCGGAACGGAAGGTGAACGGGCTGATCCGATGGGTCTCGATGAAGCGCGGGCGGACGTCCATGCGGGTCATGGCCCGGACCACCGGGTTGAACCGCTCGGAGTGCCCGACCTGCAGGACGGCGTTGTGCTTCCCGGCCAGGTCGAGCAGGGCCCTGGCCGAGGCGGAGTCGGGAGCCAGCGGCTTCTCGATAAGCACGGCAAGCCCGCGTTCCAGCAATGGGGTGGCCACCTGCAGGTGGGCGACGGTGGGCACGGCGATGGTGACGGCCTTGACGCCGGCGGCGATGACCGCCTCGACGTCGGGCAGCACGGCGGTGCTGAACTCGCCGGCGATGGCGGCCGCGCGGGCCGCGTCGGCGTCAACCACGCCGACCAGCCTGGCCCCGGGAAGCTGAGAGTAGATCCGCACATGGTGGCGGCCCATGTGGCCGGCGCCGATCACCGCGACGGGGAGGGGCGAACTCATGATTCACCTCGGGCCGGCCCGGCGTAGAACTGCCTCCGGTCGGCATCGGTGTCGCGGCGGGTGTTTTCCAGGAACCGGCCGAACACGCCGTCGCAGAGGCTGCGGCGGACGGACGCGCACAGGTGGAGCAGTTCGCCGTCACCGGCGGCGTTGACTTCCAGGGCTTCCAGCCGCTTGAGCATGGGTGTGCCGGAGGTCTCGGCCTGCTTGCCGAAGAGGGCCATGTAGGCGTCGCGGACGGCGGCAATGCGCTCCGGGGGGACGCCCCAGCGCTCCAGCCCGCGGCGGTTGAAGCCGCGGACGCGGGCGGGGTTGCCCTCCACGATCATGTACGGGGGCACGTCGTTGACGATGCGGGTCAATCCGCCGACGAAGGCCAACGTTCCGATGGTGGTGAAGTGATGGACGCCGATGAGCCCGCCCATGGTCACCTTGTCCTCCAGTCGGACGTGCCCGGCGAGCTGCACCTGGTTGGACAGGATGCACCCGTCGCCTACGTGGCAGTCGTGGGCGATGTGCACGCCGACCAGGAAACGGTTGTGCGAGCCGACCCGGGTGACGCCGCCGGCGACCTCGGTCCCGGCGTGCACGGTGACGTACTCGCGGAACACGTTGTCGTCGCCGATCTCGACGCGGGTCAGCTCACCCTTGTACTTCAGATCCTGCGGGGCCACACCGACGACGGCGCCGGGGAAGAAGACGTTGTCGGCTCCGCACACGGTATGACCGGTCACGGTCACATGGTTGTGTACCGCGCAGTTGTCGCCCAGCACGACGTGCGCGCCGATGTAGCTGCCGGCGCCGACGGATACGTTGGTGCCCAGGCTCGCTCCCGATTCGATGATGGCGGTGCGATGGATCATGAGCAGGCTCCGCCGCTGGGAGGTGAGCAGGGAGAAGTGAGAAGTGAGAAAGGATGCGATCTCTGGAATGCGCTTCCGAGACATCGGATGCCGGCGTTCATGCGGGTGGAGGCGGCATGAAGATCGCATCCACATCCCCGCGGAGCATCGCCCGGCATCTCGAGCGATCTGGATTCTTTCTCACTTCTCACTTCTCACTTCTCACTTCTAGATCGGGTCCGCGTCGACCATCATGAACTTGATGTCGGCCTCGGCCACGTGCGCGTTGCCGACCCGGGCGGTGCAGAAAACGTGCCCGGTCCGCGATTTGACCCGCCGGGCGTGGGCCTCCAGGATGAGCTGATCGCCGGGCGTGACCGGGCGGCGAAACTTGACCCGATCCAGGCTCAGCAGCACGGCCACCTTGCCGGTATGCTCCAGCTCGCGCGAGAGCAGCAGCCCGCCGAGCTGGGCCATGGCTTCGATGATCAGGGCCCCGGGCATGATCGGCTGCCCGGGATAATGCCCGGTGAAATACTCCTCGTTGATGGTCACGTTCTTGACGCCGACGGCGTAACGGCCCGGCTCCAGCTTGATGATCCGATCGACCATCAGGAACGGAAACCGGTGAGGCAGGATGCGCTGAATCCTGCGGGCGTCGTAGAGCGGTTCAGCGGTCAGGCGCCGTTCCATGTCCGAGGCCAGCTCGAGTTCCTGAAGCCGGCGGACCATCTCGTGGTTCAGGGCGTGCCCCGACTGGCGGGCGAACACCTGGCCGGACAGGAACTTGCCGAAGAGGAATAAATCGCCGATCAGATCCAGGATCTTGTGGCGGACACACTCATTCGGGAACCGCAGGGCGTTGTCGATGGGCCCGTCCGGCCCGAAGACGAGGATGTCCTGGTAGTTGAGGTGGGTGCCCAGGCCGGCGGCGCGGAACTGCTCGGCCTCGCGCTGGAGGACGAACGTGCGGGCCGGGGCGATCTGCTGCTGAAAGTCCTCCGGGGTCAGGCGGACCTTGAAGATCTGCTGCCCGATGGGGCCGCTGGGACCGTAATCGAGATCGTAGAGCAGTTCGAGCACGTCTTCGTCGCCGGTCGGCGGCGTGGCCATCACATAGCTGGGGCCCTCTGAGACACGGACCGTCTCGGGGATGCGAAAGACCTCACGGGGACGGTCCAGCTCGACGATGCCGGCTTCGTTGAGCCGATCGACGAAGGGCTGCGAACTGCCGTCGACCGCGGGCACCTCGTTGCCGGTGAGATGGACCTCAACATTGTCGATACCCAGGCCGGCCAGGGCCGACATGCAGTGCTCGATGGTCTCGATCTGGACGGTGCCGTTGCGGATGGAGGTGCGGCGGAGGCGCTTGGCGACGTTGTCGACCACCGCCCTGATGCGCACGGGCGGATCCTGGTCCACGCGCACGAAAACCACGCCGGCATCGGCAGGCGCGGGGGCGAATCGAAGCACCGTCTGCTCACCCGTGAACAGCCCGGGTCCGGACACCTCCACCGTGCTACCGATCGTCTGCTGGCGCCTCAAGTTGCTTGACTCGCTGGATCAGATCCTTGAGTTGTTCAATCAGCCGGGGCACCTGCCGTACCATGGCCCGTTCGCGGACGAACTGCTGTCGTTCCAGCGCCGGACTGCCCACCATGGTGGTCCCGGCGGGGACGTCCTTGGAGATGCAGCAGCAGGCCGCACCCTGGACACCATCCCCCAGTTGGGCGTGATCGCGCACGCCCGCCTTGCCGCCGAGCACGACTCCCCGGCCCAGACGGGCGCTTCCGCCAATCCCGCACTGGGCCACCAGGAGACAGTCCGCACCGACGACGACATTATGGGCCACCTGCACAAGGTTATCAATCTTGGTGCCCCTGCCGATGCGGGTGGCGCCGAACTTGGCCCGGTCGATGCAGGCGTTGGCCCCGATCTCCACGTCGTCCTCGATGACCACGGTGCCGATCTGGGGGATGTGCACGTGGCGCCCTTCGAGGTACTCGAAACCGAAGCCGTCGGCCCCGATGGTGGTGTTGGGGTGAATCACCACCCGCTCGCCGAGGGTGCAGCGCTCGCGGATGACCACGCCCGTCCAGATCATGCAGTCCCGGCCCAGAATCACGTCGGCGCCGATGAAGGCGTTGGCGTGGATGACGCTGCCGGCACCGATGGCGGCCCGTTCCTCGATGACCGCGTGGGGGCCGACGGCCACATCCTTGCCCAGCCGGGCGGTGGGCGCGACCAGCGCGGTGGGATGAACCCCGGCCGCAGGCCGCGGCACCGGCGGCGCGAACCGCCCGAGGACGGTGATGATGGCCGCCTTCGGGCTGTCGACCAGGACCGCGGGCATGCGCGTCTCGCCGAAGCCCCTGGGCACGATCACCGCGCCCGCCCGCGAGCCGGCCAGTTGCCCGGCGTACTCCGGGTCGGCCAGCCAGGTGATCTCCTCCGGACCGGCGTCCGCGATCGCGTTCACGCCGGAGATGGGCATGGAGGCGTCGCCGCGGACGCTCCCGTCAATCCACTTGGCGATCGCGCCGAGGGTGTGGGTGATGCTCATGGGGCCGTGCCTATCGCGCGAACTTGATGGTGGTTTCGCCGCCGGCCTTCTTGAACTCCGCGTTCAACCCGGCCAGCACTTCCTGGGTGATGTCCAGCGCCGGGTCGGCGTAGACCACCTTGCGGCTGAGGATCTGCCCGAGGATGGCCTTGGAGTCCGCCCCGGCGGTCTCGATGCGCTCGGTGGTGATCACCAGTTGGATGCCGCGGCTGGCGGCGATCTTCTGTACCGCCGCGTTGATGGTGTCGTAGGTCTTGAGGATCCACATCTTGTGCTGATTGGCGAGGTTGTCCTGCTCCAGGGCCTCCCAGACGCGGTAGGCGAAGAGCATCTCCTTGAACTGCTTGTCGCGGGTCTTGAAGTCCGCGGAGTCGGGCTGGAAGGCGTCGCGCTCCTTCTGCTTGGCGGTCACCTCGGTCTGCCGCTTCTCGGCCTCGGCGGAGATCTCCAGCCGGAAGGCGTTCATCTTGTCGTTGAGCACCTGGGTCTGCTCGAACTTGTTGAACACCTCGACCAGGTCCAGCACCCCGACGCGGGTGGGGCCGCCGGACGAGGCCTGCTGGGCCTGGTTCAGGCTGGCGGCCGCGGCGATGATCAGCACCGCCGGCACCGCGACGGCAGCCAAACGTGTCCCCCTGCGCATGGTGTCTCTCCTTTCAAAAACCCGTGGGCCGCTCTTGGGCGGCACAGGCGATGGCTCGTGGCGGGATCCGGCCCGTCGGTCGGAACAGGGGCTCATTAGACCGGCGCCATGACCGAACCGCAAGGGTGGGGACGGAGCCGCATCCGGATCGGTCGTGAACGCCCCGGTGCCCCATGGCGGGGGAGGTTCATCCGGAGTGGGGATGGGTGTCGATCGGGGGTGAGGGGCGGTCGGCGAGACCGGGTCCATGACCGTTTCGGCGAGGCTTACGATCCGCCTTCCCGGCCCGGGCAGCGGCCCACGAATGCTGCCGGGGACGCTGCGAGCGCAGCGGGCGAGCCCCTGGACTACGCAGTCCTGCAGGTCGAGTATGTGCCCGGCGAGACAGGGGGGGCGTTCGAGATCGCCCTCCTCGCCGTCCAGTGGAACCAGCCCTCGGCGGCGACCCTTGCGGGTCGC
>CAYVVX010000390.1:0-5657 GCA_964455315.1 uncultured Planctomycetales bacterium
GGACGTGGCCGGGCTGAACCGCATCAGCCGGCGCGTGCTCAGCCAGGCGGCGGCGGCTGTCTGCGGGATGGCGTCGGCGAAGACGCCGGCGAGCCGGGACCGCCCGCTGATCGCCGCGTCCATGTTCGGCAACACCACCCGGGCGGTGGAGACCGCGCGGGCCATCCTGGAGCGGGCCGGTTACGAGGTGCTCGTCTTTCACAGCGTCGGCACCGGCGGGCGGACCATGGAGCGGCTGATCGATTCCGGGGTCATCGCCGGCGTCCTCGACCTCACCACCACGGAGTGGGCTGATGAACTGTGCGGGGGTGTCATGGCCGCGGGCCCGGATCGTCTCGAAGCCGCCGCCCGCCGCGGCGTGCCTGCGGTGGTGGCGCCGGGCTGCCTGGACATGGTCAACTTCGGTTCGCCCGACACGGTGCCGGAGCGCTATCGCGGCCGCACCTTCTACCAGCACAATCCCAACGTGACCCTGATGCGCACGAACGCGGAGGAGAACCGCCGCCTGGGCGAAATCATCGCCGGCAAGCTCAACGTCTCCCGCGGACCGGTCACCGTGCTGCTGCCGCTCCGGGGGCTCAGCGTGATCGGCATGCCGGGACAACCCTTCTGCTCGCCGGAGGCCGACGCCGCCCTGTTCGATGCGATCAGGAAGGGCCTCCGGCCGGGCATTGCGGTGGTGGAGATGGACTGCGACATCAACGATCCGGCCTTCGCCGAGTGCTGCGCCCGCACGCTGCTGGGGTTGCTCGGAGAGCCGGCATGAGCGTTGTCCCGTACGGCTGGGAGGCGTGGCGGACGTGCGGCTTTGAGGACCTGCCCGCGGAGCTGCGCCGCACCGTGCTGGGGGTGGACTATGCCCGGCTGGACCTGGGCGCGGAGGGCGAGCTGTTCCTGACCTCGTTCGGGTGGCCGCTGCTGGACTCGCTGCTCCCGCATGGCTGGTACGCCGGCCAGCAGTATGCCCGCCAGGGCCTGCGCCTGTCCGGCGGCACCGGCGCGGTTTATCGCCTGAACGTGGCGCACCAGCGTCTGGGCGAGGTCAAGCTGGTGATGAAGTTCTCCCGCTTCGCCGGCGAGCTGCCGCTGACCGTATCCAGCCAGTTTCTCCCCTTCGTGCCGCCGGCGGTCATCGACGCGGCCAGGTTCAACACCCCCTTCGAGGAGATCGCCCTGCTGTCCATGCTGCGCGAGCGGAGCGCGCGGACCGGCGGCGCGCATATCCCCACCAAGCGCCCGCTGGCGATTTACGTGCCCGCGGAGCCGGTGCCGGCCTGGAAACTGGGCCGCGACCGCCTGCTGTTCGAGCGCTGCGCCGCCCCCCAGCGGGCGGATCAGGATCCGCTGCCGCCCGACCGTCGCGTCGACCTGCTGTGGGACCGGCGGTACCTGATGCTCTTCGGCTGGGTCTCCGGCGAGGACGCCCAGCGCATGCACGAGCACGGGCTGCTCCCCGCGGCCGATCTGGAACGCCTGACCTACCGGGCCATCGGCGAGCTCGAAGCGCTCGGCTTTCGCATGCTGGACATCAAGCCGCGCCACCTGATCCTGCGGCGCCGCGCTGAAGCCGAACTGCTCCGGCGGCGGGGCCAGCTCGTCTATGCCCTGGTCGACTTCGAGCTGCTTCAGTTGATCGGGGTGCCCGAGTAAACGCTTCCCGGCGGAGAGCTACTCCGCGGGCACGCACCGGCCGCGAGCCCAGTGCCGCAGGGCGGCGATGCGCTCGCGCATGGTCACCGACAGCGGCGGCGACGCCTTCAGTGCCGCGACCACCCGCTGGGTATCGACCTCCGCCTGGTCGGCGAAGGCGTTGTGCAGCGACGCCACGACGGCCTGCTCGATCTCCGCGCCGCTGTAGCCCTCCGACGCGGACGTGAGGAGGTCGAGATCGAACTGCGCCGGGTCGCGTTTCCGCTTGCGGAGGTGGATGGCGAGGATCTGGCGGCGGGCGTCCTCGGAGGGCAGATCCACGAAGAAGATCTCGTCGAAGCGACCCTTGCGAAGCAGCTCCGGCGGCAGGGCCTCGATGTCGTTGGCGGTGGCGACCAGGAAGACCGGCTCGGTGTGCTCCTGCATCCAGGTCAGCAGCGTGCCGAACATCCGCTGGGACAGACCGCCGTCGCTGCTCCGCGACGCGGAGGAGGCGAAGGCCTTCTCGATCTCGTCGATCCACAGCACCATCGGGGCCATCATCTCCGCCTGCCGCAGGGTGTCGCGCAGCCGCCGCTCGGATTCGCCGATGTAGCGGTCGTACAGGGCCCCGACGTCCATGCGCAGCAGCGGGCGCTGCCAGGCGGCGGCGATGGCCTTGGCGCAGAGGCTTTTGCCAGCGCCCTGCACACCGAGCATGAGCACGCCGCGCGGGGGCTCGAGACCGAACTCCTCGGCTTCGTCGCTGAGCGTGCCCTGGCGCTGCGCCAGCCAGGCCTTCAGCCGGGTGAGCCCGCCGATTTCCTCCAGGCTCACCGGGGCTTCGACGTATTCGAGCAGTCCTTCGTTCTGCAGCGCCTGCCGCTTGCGGGCCAGCAGCCGGTTGATGTCATCGGCGTTGAATCGCCGGTCATCCAGCACCACGTCGACGATGAGCTGCTCGGCCTGCCGCCGGGACAGCCCTTTCAAGTTGCGGATCACCGTGCGAAGCTGGCTGCGGGTGATGTCCACCTCGATGGGCCACTCGCGATGCAGCCGGCGCAGCGTGTCGCGGATGATGATCTCGAGTTCCTTGTCATCCGGCAGGGAAAGATCCAGCGGGGTGGCTTCGGCGGCGACCAGGGGGGGCAGCTCGCCGCGATGCTCGATCAGGATCAGGGTGCCGCCGATGGCCCGGTAGTGGGCGATCAGGTCGCGCAGCAGGCGCAGCGTCCGCTCGTCCTTGAGATGCGGCGACAGGTCCAGCATCGTGGTGATGGCCTTGGTGTGCCGCTTGCCGAGGCTGTACAGCGCCGCGGCCGCGTTCTCGGTCTCCGCGCTGCGCGGTCCGTCGGCGATCATGCCGTCCTGCACGCCGTGGATGACGGTCCAGAGCAGCAGGTCGCAGTTGAGCTCCGCGGCGGCCTCGCGGACCACCCTGAGGACGTACTCCTCCTCGTAGGTGACCACGCGGATGCAGGCGTGATGGGCGCGGATCAACCGGGTGAGTTTCCGGGCGTCGGTCATGATGGGATGAGTTTACACGAAACGGGCGGGGAGTGTGTGCCCGCGGATCACGCAGATAGACGCAGATTAAAGAACCCGAAGGCATTTCATCCGCGTGCATCTGCGTGATCTGTGGGCAGGTACATTTGGCGTCCCGCGAAGGTTTTCCGTAGCGTCCGGCCCCCGTGCCGGACGTTTGGGTGTGGCCCCGGTTTCCAACCGGTGGCAATGGGTGGCAAGGTCTGATGTACACATCCGCCCGTGGCGTGGTGTGACACCGGCGTTCCGCCTTACGCCGCGGGCGTATCGGCGTGTGGGGCGTGGGTTCGTTTGCATGTAACGAAGCCACGCGAACCCTGTTTTCGGGGGTGAAAACGTGGTTTTTTGGGTTCGTTCGCACGAAAAAATCGGCGCGTCCGGGGGACAGGCGGACGACGAGTACAGGTGTGCGGCGGGCGCGCAGACACCTGCGTTCGGGGACAAAGGGGATCACTGGGGCATGTGGCATCGGCACAGTTCCTCCATCAGGGGGGAACATAGGTCGTGTTCCGTGGCGAATGGGATGCTGGCGGGGGCCATTCCGATCGGGGGGCGTCGTTCTCGCTCCTGCGAACGCTGCGCTGTGGACGTGCCCCGGACGACGATGTGCGGTCTCCGGCGTTGCGAATGAACGGGCGTCCTCCGCGCGGGCGCGTCCGACACAGGCCTCGCCACAGCGAAGCAGAACCGGGCACCAGGGACGCGGACGGGGTGCCGGTTCCAGGGTGGCAGAGTGGAATGGTGGTCACGGCCCACCCTGCGATCAGTTGCCCTCATACTTCAAATACGGCCAGAGGGTGTATTCCTTCTTCGGCTGCCAGTACCAGCGGCCGTCGATGATGACGAACCGTTCGCTGTCGTCGCCTTTGGAGAGTTCGACGATCTGGCGGCCGTTTTCTGTGATCTCGCGCCGCTGGTGGCCTTCCGCGGGGAACCTGTGCCAGGCGATGAAGTCGGTTTCCGCCTGTTCGCGCGCCGTCTGGCGTTCACGCCAGGCGTTGAACTCCATCCTGCGCTTGTCCTGCACTTCTTCGTACTCATCTGAAGCGGGAGCCGTCTGGCCTGTCAGGACGGCCATATCCGGTGGCGGCGGCATGGGATCATCCCGGGTGGTGCGCCTGATGAGTTCATCGTACCTGCGCAGCACTTCCGCCTGGAAATCCTCCGGCCTCACGCCCTTGCGCATCTCGGGGTCGATGTGTTCAAACATGCTCCGCCAGTCGTGGTACTGGATGGCGTTGCCCAGCGAGGACAGGATCGCCCGTTCCTCTCCGCCGGAGCTCGGCCACATCTCAAAGCCTTCCATGCCGATGGGGTAGAGCTTCCAGATGTCCGCCTGCCGCAGAAAGGCCAGCCGGACAACCATGCGGCCCATGGGATGGTTCGCGGTCAGGTGTACGAACGCCACCGTGCCCGGATCCTTGTCACGGAGATGGGTCGGGTCCAGATCCGGCAGCCTGGCCGGGGCCAGCACCGTCTCCCGGTAGGTGAAGTCCTGCATCATGGGCAGGAACCCTTCGAGATTCTCCGTGGTGAACGGCTCTCCGGAGAAACCGATGAGGGCGCCTTCCGCCAGCAGGGCGGTGGCCGCGGGAAGATCCCAGGAGATCGCCGCGGCCTTGAGTTTTTCGAAGGCTTCGGCCGGCGTGCCGGGTCCGGTGCCGGGGAGACGGGCGTGGGACTCCCGGGGCGGCTGGGCGTGGGAACAGCCGGCGGCGGCGATCAGTGAGACAAGCGTCCAGCGGGCAAGGTGCGTGGTCATGGCGGCTCCGGTGGTGATGGGTGTCATTGCTGCGTGCGACGGTGAAGACGGTCATTCTGTTTCATGTTTCAGGTATGGCCAGAGGGTGTATTCGGACTTTGGCTGCCAGTACCAGCGGCCGCTTCTCAGAACGAAGCGTTCGCCTCTGACTTCGCCAAAGGAGTCCTTGTCAAAGAGCTTGACGACTTTGTCTCCATTGCTGGACGTAAGAGTCGCTTCTTCGTCTGGCTCAACGATTCCCGACCAAGCCACATACGGAGGAGGATGCTGGGTGCGTTCCCTCGCCTCCCGTAGTCTTGCACCATAGTCACCGCGTCTACGACTCCAATCATCGAGCGAGTCGCGCTCCTCCTTGGACTTAGCTTTATCGCGGTTCACTGGCGGCTTCCTGGGAGGAATCAGTTCCGGCGGCAGGTCGAGCTCAACCTTCTGAAGGGGGTCCAGGCGGGGCTTGGGGAGTTTCTCCCAGGCGGCGAGTTCGTCCCATCGACGCAGCACCTCGGCCTGGAACTTCCGCGCGTCCACGCCATTGCGCATGTCGGGATCGATCATTTCGAAGATGCTGCGCCAGTCGCGATGCTCGATGGCGGTGAGCAGGGAACCACAGGTGCTTTTCGGGCTGCGTATGCTGATGCCCCAACTTCCGAATCCAAACATGCCGCTGAAGTAATACCGCCAGCGTCCCTGCTGGTGAATGAATGTCAGCTGCATCAATCTCCAG
>CAYVVX010000391.1:0-3558 GCA_964455315.1 uncultured Planctomycetales bacterium
TTCGTTGATCCGCAAATAGGCGGTGTCCTCCGGCGGATCGCAGGTCTCGGTGTTCGCGGGCACATTCTCCAGATCGAGTGTATAGCTGTCGTCCCCGGCGGTGGAGTCCGTCAACACTGCACCGGCAAGGCAATTCGTGCACGTGCTGCCACCGCTAAGTGCGTCCTTAATCACAATCTCGGCCGTGCCGCCGCTGTCGCGGTCGATCACCGTGAAGGCCAGGGGGTCGTCCATGACCCCGGCATTGGCATCAAACAGGATTGTGGTCAGGTTGTTGAGGCCCCCGTTCGGCGTCGCCGTCACCGTGACATCCTGCGCGTCCGCCCAGTTGGTGGTGTCGAAGTTCAGCGTGGTGGGGTCGACCGTGACCTCGCCCGCCGCATCAGGAAGCACCTGTACCACCACCGGGCCGCCGGGATCGGCAGTGAGGACCACCGAGATGGTCGAGGTACCGCAATCTCCGGACACCTCGTAGATGGGGTTCCGGGAGGGAGTGGCCATGACGGCCGCCCGAACGAACGACGTGAATCCGGTCAGTGCCAGCAAGGCCGCCAGCACGGCGACGAAGCCGGGGCGGACCGCGGAGGTCAACACCGTGGGGAGCATCATCTTGTGGTTCATCAGGCGGGCAGCGCTCCGGTTCATGCGAATAACCCTGATTCGGTTGGTGTGACGAAATCACCGCCGCCCGGGCAGCGGGCGACGTCCATCGGGAGCGGGCCGCACCGTCCGCGCGAACTTTCGCGCACGATGCGTCCCGACGGCATCTTACAGGAGAATAACTGTCCCGCCAATGAACCCCCCGGCAGGGCCCCAGGCCGCAGGGGACGTGACATCTTCGGCGAGTGGCACGGTCTGAGGTACTCATCAGGCCGTGGCGAGGGGGGGCGGACGTGCCTTCCCGCGTTTTCGACCCCGGAGGGACCACCGGCCTGCCGCGGACCCCCCGGCAGACTGTGGCAGAGCAGCAGAGGCCCCGAGCCGGGCTTTCCACGCACCACCGAAACCGGCATCGAGTAAAGCGTTTGCCCCCTCTGCCGTGGGTTCCCAGTATCAGGACGCGACCCGCCTCACTGCCCCGCGCGGACCCCCGGCATGACCGATCGGCCCGTGCCGACCTCCCGGACCGCCGGCCCCGGTCCCCGCTCGGGCTCCGCGGCCTGCGGCGGTGCCTCGGGAACCTGGCGGTACGGCTCCGCCGGCGGATTGGCCAGGTACTCGTCCAGGAACGCCACCGTCCGGGCGGCATAGTATTCCGGCCGGGTGATCACCGGCTGGTTATGCTTGGCACCGGGCACGATCCACAGCGACTTGGGGCCGGGGGCGACGGCGTGAAGCAACTGCGACTGCTCCACCGGGATGTAGCTGTCCCGCTCGCCGTGGATGAACAGGATCGGTTTCGGCCCGCTCATCCGCTTCAGGGCCTTCAGGGTCGACGGGAACGTACAGCGGAGCTTTGATTTACACTCCCGGAACAGCAACCAGCGGAGGAACCGCCAGAACTGCGGCGGGTGATTCTCATACACGAACCGCACCTTGGCGAAGATGTACGCCCATCGCTTCATCAGGTGTTCGAGGGTCGCGTCCGAGCTGAAGGCCCCGTCAGTGATGATGGCCTTGACCAGCGGGTTGTTCTGGGCGGCCATGATCGCCGCGCCGGCGCCCCGGGAGATCCCGAAGAGCCCCAGTTCCACCGGGCGACCGCGCCGCTCCAGCCAGTCCTCGACGTAGGCGATGGCCCCCAGCATGTCGTTGACCTCGCGGTCGCTGGGCCACTGGCGGGGGTGGTAGCCGGGCTCGCCGCTGGACTCGCCGTGTCCGCGGAAGTCGAAGCTGAACACGTCGTATCCCGCCGCCAGCAGCGGGCGGCAGTAGCGGGCACAACTGTACATGTCGCTGTCGAATTCGTGGGCGAAGATGACCATGCCCTTGGGGCGCCCGTCGTGGTTTCCGAACAGGAACATCCCGCAGAGATTGAGGTTATCGAAGGAACGGAAAACCACCCGCTTGCCGTCGATGCGCTCGAAGTCGCGCGGGCCCATGGCCAGCGGGGGTGGCGTGTCTTTGATAATATTAAGGCAGAGCTTGACGTACTTGCGCAGAACCAGCCAGGGCGTGACCACCAGGAACGTCACCGTGACCACCATGGACACCAGGGCCCAGTTGTTGGTCACATAGTCGTACCAGGCCGCCAGAACGGGCGGACTCAGATCCACTACCGCATCAGCGATCAAGGCCTGACATCCCTATCAATCCCCGGTCGACCACGCCATGAAGGACATTCTCAGGCAGCCCGGTTCCGAAATCAAGAGGAATCATAGGCGCCGGAGGCGGAAAAACGGGTGGGGACGGGGGCCGTCAGCCATCAATCATCTGTCAGTCACTCACCGCCAGTCACCGGCCTGGCATCCGCGGCTTTGACGGCCGGTCGCCCAGCACGTACATGTATAGGCAGCTGCGTCCCGTGTTCCCGTCCTCCCCCGAGGCCCGACATCCGATGACCATCCACAAGATACTTGTGCCCCTGCTGGCCATCACGATCCTGGTCCCCGCGCCGCCGGCCGGGGCCCTGACCATCACCGAACAGGGCAGAAGCGCGGTCACCATCGCACTGTCCAGGAACAGTTCGCCGCCGGAGGTACACGCCGCACGGGAGTTGAGCCGGTTCCTCAAGGAGGTCACCGGTACCGAGATCCCCGTCGCGGAGGCGGAGGCGGCCCGGGGTCCGCGCATCCTGGTGGGCGGGCTGGCGGCGAAGCTGGCCGACCCTGATTTCTCGCTCGACGGGCTCGGCGACGAGGGCATCGTCATCCGCACCGTGGGCAACGACCTCATCCTGGCCGGCGCCGGTTCGCGCGGCACGCTCTACGCCGTGTACAGCTTTCTCGAAGACCAGGTCGGTTGCCGCTGGTGGAGCCCGACGGTCAGCACCATCCCCAGCCGGCCGACGCTGGAGGTGGCCGAGCTGAACATCCGCTACGCCCCGCCGGTGGAGTATCGCGAGCCGTTCAGGTTCAGCGCGTTCGAGGCTGACTGGGCGGTGCGAAACCGCTGCAACGGCCAGCGCATGCCTCTCGACCGGGCCCGCGGCGACAAGCGCGTGATCGAAGGGTTCGTGCACACCTTCTACCCGCTGCTGCCTCCGGGGAAGTACTTCAAGGACCACCCCGACTGGTACAGCGAGATCGACGGGCAGCGCCGGCACGAGCGGGCCCAGTTGTGCCTGACCAACGACGCTATGCGGGCGGAGCTGGTCAGAAACCTCAAGGCCAACCTGCGCAACAACCCCCAGGCCACCATGGCCTCGGTATCCCAGAACGACTGGGACGGCCACTGCCAGTGCGAAAAGTGCCTGGCCATCGATACCGCGGAGGGCAGCCCGGCGGGCTCGATGATCCGCTTCGTCAACCAGGTGGCCGAGGACATCGAGGGCGAGTTCCCCAACGTGGCCGTCAGCACGCTGGCATATCAGTACACGCAGAAGCCGCCCGCACACGCGCGCCCGCGTGCCAACGTGGTGGTGTGGCTGTGCAGCATGTACTGCTCGTTCAACCATCC
>CAYVVX010000391.1:3568-5646 GCA_964455315.1 uncultured Planctomycetales bacterium
CGATCAAGTCACACGCCCGCAACAAGCAGTTCCGCGACGACCTGGAGGGCTGGTCGAAGATCTGCGATCGGCTGTACATCTGGGACTACACCACCAACTTCCGGCATTACATCTTTCCGCATCCGAACCTGCGCGTGCTCGGGCTCAACATCAGGCTGTTCGTGAACAACAACGTGAAGGGCATCTTCGAGCAGGGCGCCTACCAGAGCTGGGGCTCGGAGATGATGGAGCTGCGCGCGTGGGTGCAGGCCAGGCTCCTGTGGAACCCCACGCTGGACGACGCGAAGCTCATCGACGAGTTTCTCGACGGCTACTACGGCCCGGCCGCGCCGCACATCCGCGCCTACCTGAACGTGCTTCACGACGCCATGCAGGCCCGCATGCAGCCGCTGGGCTGTTTCGAAGAGCCGGACCGGGCGTTCATGGCCTCGGCGACGCTGATGGAGGCGTGGGGGCATCTGAAGCGCGCGGAAGCGGCCGTGCCGAAGGAGGACAAGGCCCTGCGGCAGCGCGTGGAGACCGCCGAGATGCCCATGCTCTACGCCTTCCTGATGAAGTGGCACCCGCGCGATCCGAAATGGCAGAAGAAGCCGGAGACGGAACCCTGGGCTCCGGAGATGACCCCGCGGGCGGTGTACGACCGGTTCATGCGCATCGCCGCAGATGCGAAGGTGACCATGATCTCCGAGCATCTCAAGCTCGATGAGATCAATACGCGGGTCATGCTGCCGGAATAGGCAGCGGCACTGATCATTTCATCATGTGATCGGCCGGTTGAACGCCCTTCCGGTGGGCTGCAAAACCGAACGGCAGGGCCTTGAACTGACCCACGATATCCACCTGGGCCCGGGGGGGGATCTTCTCCTCCATGCCCACGCACCAGTAGGCGGCGTTGACCAGCAGCCGGCGGAAACCCTCGCTCTCCAGGTCGGTCGCCGCCCCCATGGTGGTGGTGAACACCCGGCCCGTCCGGCCCTGCTCACCCTCATAGGTCTTGATCCAGGCGACGGGCAGCATCGGATCATTCTGCTTACCCGATACCGGCTTGTCCGCGGGCTTCATGCCCTCCAGGACCTTACCCAGCACCAGGGGTTTGCTGTCGCCGGGCAGGGGCAGCCCCACGGTGTAGACATCGGTCGGCCCCCAGATGTCCCCGCAGCCCCGTGTAATCGGATGCTCCTTCATCTCCGCCGCGATGACGCCGCGGGTGCTCTGCTTGCCGTGCTGGCCATGGTGACTGATCCACGTTTCGCCGAGAATCCGCCGACCGAACCCGCCGGCCCAGCCCTCCTGTCTGCTGTCGAAGCTGTAGCGCTCGTAATCCTTCCCCCTGGCGATCTTGAACGCGTGCGTGGCGGTCCGCATCCCCAGGATCGGTTTGCCGGCCGCGACATAGGCGTCGATGTGCTTCATCTGCTCGTCGGGCAGGTCGCGAAAGCGCGTGGCGATGATCATCAGGTCGGCCGTTCGCAGCGCCTCCAAACCGGGGATGTTGTTCCGCACCTCGGGGTCGATCATCCCGGTCTTCGGGTCCACCGCGAAAAGCACCGTGCACTTGAAGCCGTGGTGTTGCGCCAGGATCCTGCCCAGTTGCGGCAGCGCCTCTTCCGAGCGGTACTCCTCATCACCGGAGACCAGCACGATGTGCTTCCCGTGGCCCGGGCCGTCGAAGCCATCGTACACCACCCACGGCTCGGCCGCCTGGAGTGCTGTGGGGGCGGTGAAAACCAGAACAGCCGTTGCGGCCAAACTGATCATGCGCTTCATCATGCCCGGGATCTCCTCAACCGGCGGGGCGCACCCGCGCTGAACGTGGCGCTGTCTCGTAGGACACGAACACCGACCAGCGTAGCGGTTCCGCCAACCTGTGTCGAAGAGGGCTCCATCCTTTGGCGCGGTCGATCGGCTGCCGGATTTCGACAGTTTGTCCTTGACGTACGCCGGGAGCTGCGACGATGCATGCGCGGGGTGAATGGCGGGACGGTTCGGGGATGGTGGTGTGGGCAGACTTCCAGCGGCCTGGGCGATCAGCTACTGTGTCGCTGCGACTGCCAGGGATCAGAAGTGATGCTACTCAT
>CAYVVX010000392.1:0-2678 GCA_964455315.1 uncultured Planctomycetales bacterium
GCCGGCCGCGAGCTCGCTGCTCACCGCGGTGGTCGCGGTTGCATCCGCGGCGGCGGTGGTCGAGACCACATGCCTGGACAGGTAGGCCTTCACGAAGGGCGTGCTGGTCGCGTCGGTGTGGGCTCCCGTCCAGCCGTAGCGCTCGTATGCCGGGCGCCAGGGAACGTTGTGGATCAGCGGCGAACTGGCCCGGAGCCCGACCAGTCCGGCCGGCGCGGAACCGATCTTGCCGTCGATGGTGCCCAGCGTCGCCACCGGGCCCAGGAGAATCTGGTCGTTGGGCGAATGGTAGACCCACACCCCGCCGGAGATGTTGGCCAGCGCCGCGCGCATGTCGTAGCTGGCCGACAGGCTCGATCCGAGCATGACCAGGGAGTGGACCTTGGCCGGCGGCTCCACGGCCTCGCAGGCCCACACGGCCACGCCGGTGCCGGCGGACAGGGCGATGATGTTCACTTCATTCTGGGGGTACTTGCGGAGGTAGGCGGTGATCTGCCGCCCCAGGTCCCTGCCCTTGAGCTTGGCGACGGGCCGGCCGACGGTCTGGTCCAGGGCCGGGTTGAAGGTGGGGGACCAGCGATAGTTGACCACATGGCCGCGATAGCCGGAGGCCTGCAGCCCGGCCTTGACTTCGGAGACGCCGAAGCCCCAGTTGCCGGCGCCGTCGATGTAATAGGTCCGGCCGACCTCATCGCCTGAGCCGGTGCGCTGAATCCCGCCGCCGCCTGCCCCGCAACCGGCGAGAGCGGTCAGCGAAGTGATGACCAGAAACGGTACCCGAAATGTCGCCTTTGTCGCTGCCATGTCCCCGTCCCTCTTCTCAACGTTCGTCCACCCTTCAACTCAAGTGGAAATTACGATACGTGGCTCGAATGCGGCAACCCGGGGATGCTGCCTTGCGGGCGAGTCTAGGAATTCCCGCGCTGCCGTCAAGATGGTATTCGCGGCAGGGATCGTCCACCTTTCGTTGATTTGGGATCGGGCGGTTCCTACGATGGCACCGATATTCGATGGACTGGCGGACGTGTGCTTGCGGTTTGCTCTCGGAGACGCCCCGCCCCGGGCGCGATTCATGCTGATCAAGATCTGCGGCATCACCACCCCGGAGGATGCGCTCGCGGCCGTCGCGGCCGGCGCGGACCTGCTGGGGCTTAATTTCGTGAGCGGTCCGAGAAGGGTCGCGTTGTCCCAGGCGGAGGCGATCCTGGGCGAGCTTCCCCCGGTGGCTGGCGTGGTCGGGCTGGTGCGCGTGCAGGGGGGCGGGAACGTGCCGGCCGAGCTTCGCGCGGCGCTGAGCGAGCCATCGCGGATGACCCATCTGCAGCTTTACGGGGATTACGATCTGTCGGCGCTGCGGGCGAATGTGAACCAGCGGCTGATGCCGGTGCTTCCGGTGCGGGATCGTGGTTTTTCCCGGGTGGCCGCACCCTGGCTGACCGGCGGCGATGCCCAGGCCCGACCCGCAGCCATCGTCCTGGACGCCTACGATGCCCAGCGTGAAGGCGGCACGGGGAAAGCCTTTCGCTGGGAGTGGCTCGGCGAAGCCCGCGCGGCCGGGGAACTGAGCCACTGGCCGCCGATCATGCTGGCGGGGGGGCTGCGGCCTGAGAACGTGGCGGAGGCGATTCGGGCGGTGCGGCCTGATGGGGTCGATGTCTCCTCCGGCGTGGAGTTTCCCGATGCGCCGGGCAGAAAGGATCCCGCCCGGATGCGGGCGTTCATTGAAGCGGTTCGCAGCGTGGAGACCGAGTTGTGACCATGGCCGCGGGGCGCTGGGCGCGATGCCTTCTCGTGGTCGCCGCGGCGCTGTGCCAGGCCGGCTGTGGCATCGGTTGGAGGCCGGCTCGCGTCGAGCCGACGGTGGTTGTGCCCGAGCGGCCCTTCGCGTTGAGCGATTACCTGGCTGCGAATCAGGTTGGCCGCTGGCGATATGAGCGGCGGGAACTGCCGCTGGATGACGACGAGCCTCCGGTGGTGTACGTGCGCACGCTGGGGGTCGATGGTGTGACTGAGGGGCATTTCGTGGCCCACCGGCTGCGCCCGCTCCCGGACTACGTGCAGAAGGAGCCTGTCCCGACGACGCAACCCGCTCCGCGCCCATCCCGGCCGGGCCCTCCGCTGGATGCGGGCGTGGCGATCCTCTTCCGGCTGGATCCGCCGGTGACCCCGATCCCCGAATCGCTGTCGCTCGGCGGCAGTGACCGTACGGAGACCACCATCCGCGATTTCAACGGGCTTGGCCGCATGCTCGCCATCGGCAAGCTGGTCCGCACGGTGGTTTTGGAAGGGATCGAAACGGTGGAGGTGCCCGCGGGCGTCTTCGCCGATTGCCTGCGGGTGCGCGTCAAGCTGGAGGTCAGCTTTCCGTGGGGCCCGGTGTTTGAATTGACGACCTACCTGTGGCTTTCGCCGGATGTTGGTGAAGTCCGCCGGGTGCAGCACATCTCCGGCCTGTTTTGGATCCTCTACTTTGAGAGCGCCCATCAGTTCGACCTGGCATCGTATGAGCCCCGGCGGGTGATCGGGGGAGAGCTGCCCCCGCCGGCTCCGGAATGGGAATGGGGCGCCGTGCTCTTCGATCGTACCTTTCCCAAGCCGCAGATCAGCGGCATGCGCGTGGAATACGCCGCCAGCCGACCTGCCGGTTGAACCGTTTGACGTCCCGGCGGCCTGACGCG
>CAYVVX010000392.1:2688-5642 GCA_964455315.1 uncultured Planctomycetales bacterium
CCTGACGCGGGCAGCCGCGTGCGATACAATCCCTCCTGTCCGCATCGGCGACACACTGCTCGCACAGGCAGGATCGCGGGATGCGGGTCGGGATCAGATACATGGCGTTATCCGGCGTCGCCCTGTACGGCGGCAGCTTCAATCCGATTCACCACGGGCACCTGATCGTCGCCCGCGCGGTCGCCGAGCACCTGGGCCTCGCGCGGGTGGTGCTGATCCCCGCGGCGAAGCCGCCGCACAAGGAGGGGCAGCCGCTGGCCGACGCGCGCGATCGGCTGGAAATGTGCCGCCTTGCGGTTGCCGGTGAGCCGCTGCTGGAGGTCAGCGACCTCGAATTCCATCGCGACGGGCCCAGCTACACCTTCGACACGGTCAGCGAGTTCCGCCGCCGGCTCGGTGCCGAGGAGACACTCTGCTGGATCATCGGGGCCGACACCCTTCCCGAGCTGCATCTCTGGTACCGCATCCGGGAGCTGGTCGATCGCTGCCGGATCGTGACGGCCGTGCGCCCCGGTTACGATGCGCCCGACCTGTCGCCGCTGCTGGAGAAGCTGTCTGTCATCCAGGTGGCCAGGCTGCAGCAGGACATCATCGCCACGCCGGGGATCGATATTTCCGCGACGGACATCCGCGACCGCGTGCGGCAGGGGCGCTCGATCCGGTACCTGGTGCCCGAGGCGGTGTGCGGCTTCATCGAGCGGAGGCAGCTTTACCGTGCCGCCCCGTGAGCGGCGCGTCTCCGCCCCGGCCGGCGTGAATCGCCGGCTGACAACGGGTATACTGTTTCCGTTCGGCATCGGGCGCGCTGGACATCCCTGGACAGATGAAACCGCCGGACCCGGCGCGCCTGTGGAGCCGCGGGGTCCGATCCTGGAAACCGTATCCCATGACCATGAGCCTGCGTGAGCGCGTCAGTGAAGAACTGCTTCCCTTCGTGAAGCAGCCGGGGCAGTACATCGGCGGCGAGTGGAACCAACTCGTCAACGCCGGCGACTGGGAACGCGCCGAGGTGCGCGTCGCGGTCGGATTCCCCGATGCCTACACCATCGGAATGAGCCACCTCGGCTGCCAGATCATCTACTGGCTCTGCAACCACACCCCGGGTGTCTGCGCCGAGCGGGTCTACGCCCCGTGGATGGATGCCGAGCGGGTCATGCGGGCCAAGTCCGTCCCCCTGTTCACCTGGGACACCCGCCAGCCGGTGGGATCGGCTGACATCTTCGCCATCTCGCTTCAGTACGAGATGGGTTTCACCAACATGCTGATGATGCTCGAACTGGCCGGCATCCCGCTTCATGCCGACGAGCGTACCGACGGGCATCCGCTGGTCATCGTGGGCGGGCCGCAGGCGGACAATCCCGAACCGGTGGCGGAATTCGTCGACCTGGTGGTGATCGGCGACGGCGAGCACAGCATGGCCGCGATCATCGAGGCGTATCGCGAACTCAAGCGCGGCGGGGCGTCTCGGCGGGACATGATCCTGGAGATGTCCAAGCGGTTCGAGTGGATCTACGCCCCCAGCCTGTACACCTTCGACTATCACGCCGACGGCACTATCGCCTCGATGCGGCCGAGCAGCGCCTGCCCGCCGGGTTTCGTCCCCCGCGAGCGAATCACCCGCTGCCAGACGCCCGACTTCGAGGCCGTGCCGTTCCCGACGCGACCGCTGATGCCCTACGTCGAGGTGGTCCACGACCGGATCAGCATCGAGGTCATGCGCGGCTGCCCGCAGCGGTGTCGCTTCTGCCACGCCGGCTATACCAAGCGCCCGCTCGGCCTGCGCAGCATCGAACGCATCCTGGATATCGCCGAGGAAGCCTGGCGGCACACCGGGCACGAGGAGATCGGACTGCTGAGCCTGTCCACCGCGGACTATCCGCAGCTTCGCGAGCTGTCCGAGGCGATCAACGAGCGGTTCCGCGAGCGGCACGTCAACCTGTCGCTGCCGTCGCTGCGGGTGGACAAGATGCTGGCCAACATCCCCTGGATGGTCAGCAGCGTGCGCAAGGGCGGGCTGACCATCGCGGCCGAAGCCGCCCGGGACGACATGCGCGCGGCCATCCGCAAGAAGGTGACCGACGGGCGGCTGATCGACGGCGTGAAGGAGGCGTACCGGGCGGGCTGGAAGACGGTCAAGCTCTATTTCATGTGCGGCTTTCCCGGCGAACGGCCGGAGGATATCACCGGCATTTTCGACCTGGCCCGCGAGGTCAGCGAAGCCAAGCGGCAGGTCCGCGGGGGACCGGCGTCGGTCAACGCGAGCGTGAGCTGGCTGGTGCCCAAGCCGCATACGCCGTTCCAGTGGGCCGCCCAGGCATCGCTGGAGTACTTCAACGAAGCTCGCCGCCTGCTGGCCCGCACGGCCGGCGCGGTGCGCAGCGCGGTCAGGGTCAAGGCCCACGACCCGCGGCGGTCGATGCTGGAGGGCGTCTTCGCCCGGGGGGACCGGCGGCTGGCTCCGGCCATTGAGGCGGCCTACCGGCTCGGCGCCCGGATGGACGGCTGGGACGAGGCGTTCAGCTATGACCTGTGGCTGCGGGCGTTTGAGGAGACCGGCATCGATCCGGCGTTCTACGCCCACCGCGAGCGCGGCTACGACGAGCTGCTCCCCTGGGACCACATCGGCAGCGGCCCCTCGCGCGGCTACCTCGAGCACCAGTACGACGACGTGTTCGTGAAGATCGGCGCGCCGCGGACGGCGGTGGGGGTGGGTTGACTATTCGCCGTAGCTGCCGGTGCTCCGCAGCGGTTGACCTCTGAGTCGGCCGGTTCTATGGTGACTGGAATGGATTCCCCCCGGTCCTTTACCACTACTCGGCGGGGCTTGTCGCCGGTGGACTCGCTGCCCGTCGCTCGCGTTCCTCCTCAACCCTGCGGATCTGCTCGGCAGTGAGATATTGTCAATTCCTGTGGATCGCGCCTGATCAGGCGGCGTCCTTCCTGAGTCCGTCGAT